>NZ_JAYWVC010000388.1:0-4137 GCF_036281785.1 Streptomyces chiangmaiensis
GGGCGGGCTCGACCCCGGCGACGGTAGAAGTCGGCACAACCGGCCACATCCCGAACCTCTTCGAATCACCCCAACGAGGCACCCTCAGAAGATCTGCACCCGGACCGATCTGGCGGAGCTGCTGGACTTGGACGACACCCCGGGGCTGCGCCGGTCACAGTCGAGCACCGCGACCGGGCCGCCGCCAAGGCCGATCACACGCCGCAGCACGACCGCGCCCTGGCCATGCGGGGGCGCGGGCGGGTCGAACGTGAACGGCCGCTGCACTGAGGCGGAGTGAGTCCCCGGCGGACCGCTGGGGACTCACTCCGCGGGCTGTGAAGATGCGATCGGCGGAGGGTCAGTACACGCTGACGCCGTACGCGCTCAGCGCCTCGGTGACGGGCTGGAAGAAGGTCGTACCGCCGGAGGTGCAGTTGCCGCTGCCGCCGGAGGTCAGGCCGATCGCCTTGGTCGTGTCGAACAGGGAACCGCCGGAGTCGCCGGGCTCGGCACAGACGTTGGTTTGGATGAGGCCGTAGACGATCTCGCCGTTGCCGTAGTTGACGGTGGCGTTGAGGGCCTGGACGGTGCCGCTGTGGACGCCGGTGGTGGAGCCGCTGCGCTTGACGGACTCGCCGACGTAGGCGTTGGCGGCGGAGGTGATGTCCTGGCTGGTGCCGTTGTAGAGGTTGACGGTGCCGGGGTGGGTGACGTTGGCGTTGTCGTAGCGGACGATGCCGTAGTCGTTGGTGGGGAAGCTGGATCCGACGGTGGGGCCGATGTAGGTGGTGAGGCCGGAGTTGGTGTACCAGTACGGATAGCCCTGGGTGCAGTGGCCCGCGGTCAGGAAGTAGTAGGTGCCGCTGCTGCTACGGACGTTGAAGCCGACGGAGCAGCGCCAGCCGGCGTCGGCGTAGATGGCGGTGCCGCCGTTGAGCAGCTTCTTGAAGGTGCCGCTCACGCGCTTGATGGCGACGGCGTCGCCGTAGGAGGCGGTGGCGGCCTTGAGCTTGGCGAGCTCCCCGCGCGAGACGCGGCTGTCGGCGCTCACCACGAGAGTGTTGCTCTTGGGATCCACCGACCAGGCGGTGCCCGGGACGTCGGTGGCCTTGGTGGCGTCAGCGGCCTTGGCGAGCTGAGCGGAGCTGTGGGTGACGAACTTTGGCACGGCGCCGGCCTCGCGGACAGCCTGCGCAGCCTTCTGTGTCGTGACGCTGACGACTGCGGTCTTGGCTTTGGCGTCGTAGTACCAACCGGCGGTCGAGGTGGTGCCGAGGGTCTTGGTGAGCTTGGCGGCGGCCTCGGGCGAGGCCTTGGCCGATTGGGCGGCCTGGGCGGTGGGCATCGTGAGCACTGCTGCCGCGAACAGGCCGGACGCCGTGGCGATCAGCCCGGCGCGTCTCGCGGTGCTGGACGTCTTGATCCGCACGCGTTCCTCCTGTGGGGATGGGGCTGCCGGTCAGGAGGTACGGCACGCCGAGTTCACCGTCGGGAGAACTCGACGTGCTCCTGACAAGTCACTCCTGGAGTATTCCGAGGTGTGAGGCCGGCCGGCAAGCAGTCGGCGACAGAATTTACACGCGTAACATCTGGAGGCGTATCTGCCTCTGGGCGGCTCCAAGTTTCGGCTCTGGCAGGGGACTTGGCGTCTCAATGCGGATGCTGCGCGGCGCGTGGCCTTGTCCCGTAACCCGGGGGGACGTTCTCTCGCATGACACGTGCTGCGCCCTGCGGTGGAGGGGACGTATGCGCAGGCTGGAGCTTGAGGTTGAGTACTGACCTCTGCTGGCGCCGGGCGTCCACCTGCCGGCCGGTCAGGCCCGCAAGACGCTGCGCGATGACTCCGGCTCTGTTCTTCGTCCTCGGGCTGCTGGGCCATGGGTGGGGTCGTGTCGTCTGCGTTCGACACGACCCTGTTAGCGATTGTGCCGGAGTCTGTTGCGGGGGGTGTGGCCGGGGTTGGGTCTGGTGGGTTCTCTCTACGCCGCCCACTCCAGTCCGAGCGCGATGAGTTGCCTTCACCGGCACCCCCGACAAGTTGCCAAGCGACAGCAAGATCGCCCGACTGGTACGTGGTGGACAACTGGCGCGAGTCGCAGTCGGGCGCGAGCCAGTTCGGGGCGCTGCGCCCGCACCTCGACAGCGGAATGGTGGTGACCTCGGTGGGAGCCGTTGACGGCATCGTCGCTGCGAAGAGGCAGCATCGACGGCGGCCCACTGCCCACGCTGCGCGAACCTCAGTCGCATCGCAACCGCCCCCGCGACTGACCCGCCCGACCCGGTCGATCGCCCTGACGGATCAGAACACGCCCGGCACCCCGAAGCCGACGTCGCACCAGCCCCGTCAAGGTACTCCCACAACTGCTGCCCGGGGGGGCCGACCGGCCCTGACACGGGCACCCCTGGGCAGCGTCATGGCGCCCGGCACCCCGCGCAACCTTTCAGCGCCGCCGGGCCGCGGGGCCTCACCCCGGCGCACGACCTACGCGATACGCCACCATGCCATGCCTGGCCTGCGCCCCCGTCAGGCCACGGTGAATCCTCTGTCCGAAAGCGAGCAACGATGACGCAGTCAGTTCGCACAATCGCCGTCCCACCCGTCCCCCCAAACGGGGTCGGCCCGAAGGTGCCACCTTCCGGGTACCTGGTCGAGGAGGTCGCCGACGGCGTCCACTGGGTCACGGACGGCGGCTACCAGTGCGCGTTCGTGGTGTGCGACGACGAGGTGATCGCCATCGAAGCACCGCCCTCGCTCGGCGGCCTCGTCACGCGCGCCATCCGCGACGTGACGAGCAAGCCCATCACCCACGTGGTGTACACGCACTTCCACGGCGACCACATCGGAAGGGCCGACCAGTTCCCCGACGACGCCACACGGATCGCGCAGCAGGAGACCCATACCATGCTGCGTGAGACCGGCGATCCCCTGCGCCGGCTTCCGGACGTGACCTTCAAGGACTCGTACCGACTGGAAGTCGGTGGCCAGATCCTTGAGATGCACTACAAGGGCAGCAACCATGCGCCGGGAAACAGCTTCGTGTACCTGCCCCGGCAGAAGGTGCTGATCCGAAGTCTTGAGCGCAGACCCCCTGCTTTAGCTGGGGGTTAGCTCATCCTCGAACCGGAGCCGCGTAGCGGCGGAGATCACTGCGTTGATGTCAGTGGCGTGCACTACGTTGATCACGTCAGTTGAAGGGGGGTGTTCTCATGCTGTCCGGTCGTCGCTATCTGCTCGATCTCTCGCTCGAACAAGAGGAGATGTGCGAGGAGTTCGGCAGCATTTGCCGGTCGGTGTGGAACACTGCCCTGGAGCAGCGCCGGGAGTACCGGCGGCGCGGGGCGTGGATGAACTACGTGCCGCAGGCCGCCGAGCTGGCCGACGCCAAGCGTGAGCACGCGTGGCTCAAGGCCGCACCTTCTCACGTGCTCCAGCAGACCTTGAGGGACCTGGACCGGGCGTGCCGGGAGCATGGCACATTCAAGGTGCGTTGGCGGTCCAAGGCACGCTGGTGGAGCCTCCCCCCACCGCGGTCATCGCCTGCAGTTCGGCGCGCATAGCCACACGCCCTTGAAGTTGGTTTCGAGGACGGAGTCGAAGGTCTCGTCGGTGACCTCGGCGAGGCGGCCGCCGCCCTGGGTGCGGTCGGCATTGTTCAGGGCACCGCCGAGGCGCCCCCACCTCTCGACCGCGGCCGCGACGGCTCGTTGCACTTCGCCGGCGTCGGTGGTGTCGGCCTGAACGGCGAGGACGTTGCCTCCACCGGCGGCGATGTCCTCGGCGACACGGTCGAGTTCAGGCTTGCGGCGGGCTGTGATGACGACGTTCGCGCCTTCGCGGGCGAACAGGTACGCGGCGGACTCGCCTATACCGGACGAGGCGCCGGTGATGAGGATGGTCTTGCCTGTGAGCAGATCGGTCATGGGTGTTGCTCCATCGTGCGGGTTCTCGCTCGGTCCGGGGCCGGATCGGCGAGGAGTCAGCTATGTGCCCGGTCCGCGACGAGCGCATGGATGAGCGCGTCGCGGACGACGGCGGACGTCGCGTCGTTGTCGTCGTTGTCGGGGTTCGCGGCGACGGTCTGGGCGACACCGCGGAGGGCTGCGCGGAGCGCATTCGTCGCCAGCGCCGCGGTGATCCCGGGCCGGAGGGCGCCT
>NZ_JAYWVC010000389.1:0-4112 GCF_036281785.1 Streptomyces chiangmaiensis
CATCGCCGCTGGGGCCAGTGTCGCATGATCCTGTCAGCCCTACTTGATCTTGCGTGTCTCGTTCCACTGGCATGAGCTCTCTGTGGAACAGGCCGCCGAGCTGCGGGAGTTGGTGAGCAGTCGGGGCGTGCCCTCGGAGACAGCCACGCGGGGCCGGATCGTTCTCCGGTCTGCCGAGAGGCGTCGACGCAAGGATATCGCCGAGCTGCTCGGAGCGTCGCTGCCGACAGCGGACCGCTGGAAGCTTCGTTATGCCGAGCACAGCCTGGCCGGGACATGGGGGATCGCCGCGGGCGCCGATTGGCCTCACGGTCAAGCAGCGGGGGTGGTGAGCCCGGACTTCGGCATGTGGATCTCAGCGTGGATGACCATGCGAAGACGAAGTTGATCATCCTGGACGGCATCGTCAAACGGGGGTCCGCCTGCGTAGCCGCCGACGTATTTTCTGACGTCCTGTCAAGTTTGCTACCACCCGGTGGTTCCGCTCCTCAGGCCGGTCATTGCTGAGCGGCGTCGAGTCCCTGTTACAAGGCCAGTTCGGCCCAGATGGTCTTTCCGTCGGGCCCTTGCTTTGTGCCCCAGCGCTTGGCTAGCTGCGCCACGATGAACAACCCGCGGCCGTCCTCGTCGAACGCCTGGGCCCGGCGCAGGTGGGGAGCGGTGTTGCTGCCGTCGGACACCTCGCAGATCAAGGTGTCCTGCCGGATGAGGCGTAGTTGCACGGGGCCCCCGCCGTGGCGGATCGCGTTGGTGACCAGTTCGCTGACGATGAGTCCCGTGGTGAACGCCAGTTCCTCCAGGTCCCAGCCTCCCAGCCGGAGCGAGGCGAGGTCGCGGGCGCGAGCAACCTCGGCGAGATTCTCTGACAAGTCCCAGGTGGCGACGTGTTTGCCCTCGAGTTCTTGAGTGCGGGCGATCAGGAGGGCGACATCGTCTCTGGAGTGATCATCGACCATCGTGGCCAGGATGTGGTCGCATGTGTCTTCCAGAGAGGGCTTCGGTTCGGACAGGGCTTTGCGTAGACGCTCAAGCCCTTCGTCCAAACCGCGGTTGGGGGATTCGATGAGGCCGTCGGTGTAGAGGGCGAGCAGGCTGCCCTCGGGCAATTGCAGTTCGGCTGTCTCGAAGGGAAGTCCGCTCACGCCTAGGGGAGGGCCTGCAGGAATGTCGATGTATTCGGCCTGTGAGCCGGGCCGCACCAGGGCAGGTGGTGGATGGCCGGCGCTTGCGGCCGTGCAGTGGCGCGTGACCGGGTCGTAAATCATGTACAGGCAGGTCGCAACGAGCTCACCGAAGTCGGCTCCGGCATCTCGGCCGACCCCCGGCGCGTGGTCCATGTCTGTTCCAGCCCGGATGATGAGGTCGTTGAGGTGGGTGAGCAGTTCGTCGGGCGGCAGGTCGATGTCTGCGAGAGTGCGTACCGCAGTACGCAGACGCCCCATCGTTGCCGAGGCGTGAAGACCGTGCCCTACCACATCGCCCACCACCAGGGCGACTCGAGCCCCCGAAAGCGGGATCACGTCGTACCAGTCGCCGCCTACTCCAGCCCGGGAGTCCGCCGGTATGTAGCGAGTAGTTGCTTCTACCGCTGGCTGCTTCGGGGCCACCTGGGGCAGGAGACTTTGCTGAAGCGCCAAGGACGTGTTGTGTTCGCGGGTGTAGCGGTGAGCGTTGTCCACGCACACTGCTGCTCGTGCCGCGATCTCCTGCGCCAGTAGTACGTCATCGGCGTCGAAGGGGTTCCGGTGCTTCGTGCGTGTGAAGTGCGCCGCACCCAGGGTTACGCCCCGGGCACGGAGGGGGACCACCAGAGCAGGGTGTGCTGCATGTACGCCGGCGCCGATGGCATCAGCAGACCAGTGAGCGGCATCGCCGGTATCGGTGATCTGTACCCTCGTGGGTTCGCCCGTCATCAGGCACAGGGCTGGTTCCGACCCCTGACGGTAAGTGACGGCCCTGGGCAGTTGTACCGCTCCCCGGAGGACGGCCACGTCCGATTGGCACGCGAGGCGGCGCAAGGTGATGTCGCCCATGTGAGGTTCCAAGGCGGGTTCCTCGCCCTGGAGGACCCAGTCGAAGATGTCCACGGTGGCGTGGTCCGCGAAGCGGTGAACAGCCACTTCAGACAGTTCCTCAGCGGTTCGAGCCACGTTCAGGGTGCTGCCGATACGACTGCTGGCCTCACTGAGCAGGTTGAGCCGCTCGCGAGCGATCATGAGGTGCTTGAGGCGTCTGTCCCTTGTGATACGGACGCGACAGACCGTCAGACTGATGCCCAGCGCGACTGCCAACGCCGTGATGACCACGAATTGACTGACATTCCCGATGTCCTGGCGCAGAGTCCCGTAGATAGGAATGACAGCGGCGAGGTTGAAAAGGCCCACGATCATGGTCTGCCGCAGCGACAGCAGAGCGCTGGCCACGACTGGGATCAGCACGGAGTACTCCGGCAGTCCCATGACGCGTATGTGAGCGACAGCCAGCGCCAGTTGTATGCCCGAGAAGAGGGCAACGCTGAGAAGCAGAAAGGCGAAGCTACTGCTCAGTCGCATCGGTTGCATGTAGTACACCTACAAAAGCCTGGGCGCTGGCTGGGGCAGCGCCCGGCGGTCGTCGGAAGGCTGTGAGATGGCGGGGTGGGTATCCGGCGGTTCAGAACGAGCAGTGGTGCTTGGTGGCGTAGTCCTCGGCCTGGGGCTTGGGCGGCAGGAGGGACGTCACGTACGTGCGTGTTGCGCCTTGGGCGCCGGCAGCGGTTGCCCCGACGGCCGCGATGGTCTGCGGGAGGCTCCCCCTCCACCGTCGCTTTCGTTTCGCAAGCGTGGTTTTCATGATCTTGAGTCCTTTGGTTCAGGGGAACGGAGGGTCGGCCGGGTGCAGTGCCCTGTCGGCATAGCGACAGAACTGGCGAGCCAGAGGATCTGTTGTTCTCGCGGGAACGGTCGAAGATAGGCGGCCCGGCAGCCGGGCGCCTGGGAACGTAACGATCTTGCAGCCGCTGGCGGCCTTGGCGGGCCACTCGGCTTTCAGGGCCCCTGAAGGGCTTGCTGAGGGCTGCTCTCATGGCGGATGCCGGACCCCAAGTCACCTCGGTGACACAACATGCCAAGCACGTTCATGAAAGAAATGAGCGAGCACTGCGGGGACCCGGTCCGCGTCGTGCCGATGGAGGCAAGACCGGCTGGCCTGCACACCGTCCAGCTCGTTGCTACGACCTGCTTGACAAGTCCCAGGCCCAGCGCGGTATCTGGCACCTTCGCGATATCGGCGCCGCGGAGAATCTCACGCCCATCACCTGGCGCCGCAGGTACGAGGAGAAGCAGCTCGCCCAGGTCCTCGGGTGCGGGCAGGCCCGGCGGCCGGGCCTGCCCGCGGAACGGGCCGGGGCTCGGCTCGGGTCCGCAGCCCGTCTACGCGGCGAGGCGCCCCCGCGCGAACTCCGTCGCCGTCTCGGCCACCCGGCGGCCCAGGTGTTCGGCCGTGGCCGCATCGGACTTGTGCACGGCTTCCGGGCCCTCGTCCATGTTGGACTGGGCAGCCGCCCCCACGAACACGCCGAGGCGGTTGAGGTCGTTCTCGGAGGCGGTGGAGCTGTTCCAGCCGGGGTGCAGGCCGAGGCTGACCCAGTGCATGCCGTGCTGGCCGGCGAGGATCTGGAAGAACTGCAGGGTGTGCAGTTTGTCGCCGCTCTTCGAGGCGGAGTTGGTGAAGCCGGCCGCGAGCTTGTCCTGCCAGGCCAGCCTGGACCAGCGCTGGGAGGTCGCCTCGGCGAAGACGTGGAAGGCACCGGACGCGGTGCCCATGTAGGTGGGCGATCCGAAGACGATCGCGTCGGAGCGGTCCAGCGTCTTCCACTGCTCCTCGGTGATCTCGTCCACCTTGATCAGGTGCACCTCGGCGCCGGCCTCGGCGGCGCCGGCGCGGACGGCCTCGGCGATCACAGCGGTGTGACCGTAGCCGGAGTGGTAAGCGATGGACACGACAGGGGTGGTCACGATGATTGCTCCTCTGAGGAGAGTCGAATAGCCCGAACGGGCACTTCAAGAGCGATACCCACAGGAAAGCACTTACTTATAGCTAGCGCAAACTATCGGGTTGCGCTGTGATCGCGT
>NZ_JAYWVC010000039.1:0-48280 GCF_036281785.1 Streptomyces chiangmaiensis
CCGGTTCGGGAATGGGCAGCAGAGGTGCTAGCCAGCCTAGGACAAGAATCGGCCGAGTAAGTAACAGGCGCGCTGTTTGAAGTGCTGGCCCGAGCTGGTGGCGCCACACCCGGCAGCGTCGTGCCGTTGCATGGCCCACCCTCGGCATGTGGGCCCGATGGGACGACGGGCGCCTCGACCTGGTGTCGCTGGCTCCCGCACGCGCTACCCAAGCCGATCAGATCCTGCTGCCGTGTGACCCGGAACTACTCATACAGCTTGGGAAGATCTCACTCGGCAGCAGCCGGGCCTCCCTGTACGCGACGCCTCTGGATGACCCGGAGTACGTGGCCTTCACCCAGGCCCACCACGATCTGCTGACCGAGTACGGCGACCGAGTCGGGATCGTGCCGGCGCCGTGGCTGCACTGGACAGCGCAGGGCGTTCACCACCAGCTCGACGAAGTCCAGGTGGAGCGCGCGGTGCAGGCCGCCAGAGAGGCCGCGCAGCACGCAGCGCCCGCAACCGTCACGATGGGCCCCGTATGGCCGGGCCCGAGTGCCGTGACCGTCGCCATGTACCCCGAGGAGCCGCTCGCCGCCATCAACGCCCTGGTGCGCAATGCGGTCTCGACCGTGCCAGGGGTGCAACTACGCGAAGCCGGGGACAGGTACTGGCCGCACTCCACGCTCGCCTACTTCCGTGCTCCGGACGTGCACGACTCCGAATTCAACCGCCGGCTGCGGAAGATCAGACCGGACCGCGTCGAGATCACCATCAGCCGGCTGCTGGCTGTCTACATGCACCAGTCGTGCCCGTTCAGCAGGGCCTGTGCCGGGGCTGTCGGGTCCACATTCATCACCACGGACTCGACGCGCCGATCCAGCTGTGGTTCGGCGGCGTCCTCGCCCTGGGCGTCGGCGGCGCATCCCGCGCGCTCGGTTACTCCCCGCAGGGACGGCCGGGCCGAAAGCGGGGCCAGCAGGCCGCCCGCCCGAAACCCCAGCCGGTCTCCGAGCACCTCGCCTTCCCCGGTCAGCTCCCGCTGTTCGACGTCGAGCGTGACTGGAGCCGCATCTCGATCGACGCGCACGAGCTGTCCTCGCTGACACCGGAGGCCGCCAGCGTCCTGGAACAGCTGATGCAGTACGCCAGAAGGCACTCGTGGAACGAGTCGACCGAGAAGCAAGTCGCCAAAACGCTCAGGGTGTTGGTGTCCTGGCTCGGGGCCGCAGCCCCGATCGACGAACGCGACGTCGGCGCTCTCACCCGACGCACGACGTGCTCCTGCGGTCCACGCACCGCCGCCTTCCTCGACTCGTGCCGCCTGCTGGTTCCGCTTCCTGCCCCTGTCGTTGGTCCGCACGAGGCAGCCGTCCAGCGCCTGGTCAGCCAGGCTCCCGACGGCTTCCGCAGCGACATCGACCGCTGGGTGGCCGTCCTCAGAGGCGAAGGACGACTGGAGCACCGGGCCCTGGACTGGTCCACGATCCGCAAGTACGTCGGCTACCTCGTCCCCGTACTGACCCGGTGGGCAGGCGAGTACGCGAGTTTCCGCGAGGTGACGAAGGCCGCCGTCACAACGGAGTTGAAGGACGTGGCCGGCACCACGGCACAGGACCGGCACGTCGCGCTGCGCAGCCTGTTCGGCGCGCTGCTCCAGGAACGCCTCATCTTCCGTGATCCGACGCGCGGCATCAGCATGCCCGGACACCAACGCCCGCCGGTGTCAATCCCCACCGGTCTGCTGTCCCGGATCTTCGAGCGGGCCGAGGACCGCCTCACGCGCGTGATCATCGTCCTGATCGCCGTGCACCATGACGCCCACAGCAGTTCGGATGCTGGAGCTGAACCGCGTCGACATGGCGAAGGCCCGCATCGACCAAGGCGGCTTCCCTCGCCGATACATCTACATGGACGAACTGACCCACCGTGTGCTCAGCGACTGGATGCGCGAGCGGCACGAGCGGTGGCCCCGGACTCAGAATCCGTACCTCCTGGTCAGCAACCGCTCTGCGACCGACTACAGGAGGCCACCGATCACGGAGGCGCACCTGCATCGCCTCCTCCAGCGGCTTGGCGGACTGCACGCCACCCAGCTCCGTATCGACCGCGTCCTCGACGAAGCCCACGAGACCGCCGACCCGGTGCGGATCATGAGATTGTTCGGCCTGTCGTCCACCACGGCCATGAACTACGTCGCCACCGCACACCCGGAGAAAGGCGTCAGCATCCGGAAGTAGCTGGTCGTCCTCGACATGCTGGGCAAGGTCACCGATGTCCTCGGCTACCACCAGGTCACCACGGCTCGCCCCACGTCCGAGCTCGGAGGCGCCTGGAGCCGAACGCCCCCGGAGACCACACCCGGTCACCAGCAGGGTGGACTTCACGGGGAACTGGCGACAGCTACATAGGCGAGCCCGCCAGTACCGAAACCCGTCGCGACCGCGTCACGGTGCTGCCACACTCGCGCCCATGAGCGACGACAGCGCCAAGAGCCTCGACGGAGCCATCGGCACCCACGTCATCGCGATCACCTACGAAGTGATGGACTGGGCGACGGAGGCACTGCCGGCGCACGTACCGGCGGATGACCTGAAGAAGTTGAAGCTGGCCGCGGGCGAGCATCTCGCGGCGATGCTGACGACTGCCTATCTCGGCATCGTGCCGGTCGCCGTAGACGTCCACGGCGGCGTGGATCTCGTCTACCGCGTGGCGGACTCGGACAGCGACGCACTGTCGTCGCTGCTCGGCCGCAACGGTGTCGAGTTCACCGACTTCGAGGTGAAGTCGATACCTGGTGACTTCCGCGAGCACGACGCAGCGGTCTCCCGGGCACTGAAACGAGGTGAGGAGCCAGGCACTCATTGGTCGACGTTCGTGTCAGCGAACGATGTCGTCGAGGCGGCCCAGTCGGTGATCGCCAAGGCCGCGAAGCAGCTGCGGGACAAGTCCTCGCCCGACCGGGCGCGGGTGGTGTTCATCGTGTCCCACTTTTTCGACCGGCCCTACGTGGAATGTCTCGATCCGCTGATCACGCACACCTTGACTGCCCCGACGCTGCCAGGCGACATCGACGCCATGTGGGTGTTCTTCGCGCCCTCGCACCTGGTGGTGTGGTCGGCTGCCGATCAGCGCTGGACGCAGCTTCTTCTCGGTAGTTTTACGGAGGACGGGACGGCCCCGGAGGCCGACTTCGACATGGAGCTGCTGCAGCACTACGAGGGGCTGTTCCTGGAGCGGGCGGGAATCGACGGGCCCTCGCCCTTCTACTACGGCCTCGTGACTGGTGAACACCCATCCGCGGATGACGCAGAGTGACGGCGGCCCGCATCCGTCCGGAATACGCGACACCTCAACACGCGAGCTCACCAGTCATCTGCCGTGTCGCGATGTACACCGGGACACCCCTGGGAACTCGACAGGAAGCTCTCCCGCGCGGCGCCTACTGTGGGCAAATGGGCCCCTGGGACGCGCTGACTGCTATCGGCACCCTTGCGCTGGCCGTCAGCGCCGCGGGCATCGCACTTTGGCAACACATCGCCCAGGAGTCCGTCAGGCGGGGAGAGCGGGAAGAGAAGGCCACTCTGGTGGCGATCATTGAGCGCACCAAAGATTCGGTGACCATCCGTAACCTAGGCTCGACGCCGATCAGCCGGCTCGTGGTCGGGGAAACGTGCACGGTGGTCGACAGGACCGCGGCCGGGGGCGTGAGCTGGGGTGAATTCACGGGGATCGCCGTTGCGAGAGTCGATCCACACAGCGTGGAGTTGCTGGCCCCGGATGAGACGAGAAAGCTCTCCTTCCTGGAGTGGAAGAACGACGCCGACGGCTCACCAATCGCGGCTGAGAATCTGCTGGAACCTCCGGACGTGACGTACTCCTACCGGGACGCAGCCGGCGCACGGTGGGAAAGGAAGAACCACGACCTTCCCTACTGGGGCGGAGGAAGATCCTTGCCCGGCGAGGTCATGGCGCGGCGCCGCCTGGCGCTCCGGTGGAAGGTCCGGCACCGCAAGGCCAAGCTTAGGAAGCACCTCCGCGCTCGGAGCCGCGGGTAGCTGCGACTCCTTACGTCCCGCCCTGGCTTCCCGTAGGAACCGGACTCATCCCGGCGGTCACACACGGTCACCAGCAGGCCCGGCTCCACCGAGAACTGGCGACAGTCGAATACGCGAGCCCACCAGTACCGAGGCCGTCGTCAGCGCTGCGTGTGCGCGGCCAGGAGCAGCCCAGTGACCGAGCCGGCCTCGGTGATGCGACCGGAACGAACTGCGGCCAGGGCTTCGCTCAGCTTCCACCAGTGCACCGTCATGCCGATCTCCGTGTCGTCCCGGTGAACCACGCCAGACTGCAGATCGGTGGCGAGGAACAGATGCGTCCTTGCGGCCGTCGCGGCGGGCAGCGGATCGATGACGCCGAGCGGATGTAGGTCGCCGACGACGAACCCCGTCTCCTCTTCCAGCTCGCGAAGTGCCGCCGCCTTCGGCTCCTGGCCACCGCTCCCGCCTCCAGGAAGATGAAGGACTCTTCTGCCTTGGAGGTAGAAGTCGTCCTCGACAAGGACGACTCGCCCCTGGGAGTCGAGCGCGACAACACGGACTGCATCGTCCACTACGACGTGTTCGTACGTGCCGTTACTTCCATCCGGCCTGATTACCGAGTCGCGGTACAAAGATACGAATGGGCTTCGATGGAGCACCTCCGTCGACATGCGTGTCCACCCCATTGTCGGAGACCCTCCTGAGGTCGATTCGGCTGATCGCCACGGCACGCTCAGCGCCAGGCGGCCTCGGGCGTCATTTCCTGAACTCGTGCCGCCAACATGCGAGTTCCGGGCCGTGCTGCGGCTGTCGGAGCCGGGCTGTCTCGCCGCCGTTGCAGACTCCGGGCCCGGGACCTGCGTGTCCCGCTGAGGGTCATGGTCGCGGCGGCCGAATGCGCATTGCTTCCTCGGTGCGGCCGAGCCGGTCGAGGATGTCGGCTTGGACGTCCAGAACGATACTCAGGTCCGTGTCGTACGCGACGGGCTCTGCTAGGGCCAGGCGGCGGTAGATCTCCGCGGACTCCTCCGCTGCTTCCAGTGCAAGGAGCAGGTCTCGTCCCAGTTCAACCCGTACCCGGGCGAACATTCCCAGTGACCGGGCGAGGCCGGGCTCGTACGCTGCGGGGATGCGCTGCGCGAGGCGGCGGCGGATCGTGACGGCCTCCTCGGTGGCGTCCAAGGCGTCCTCGTGGCGCCCGGTCGCGGCCAGGTGGATGCTGAAGTTGTGCAGTGCCTTCGCGAGGTCAGGTTCGCGGGCGGCGGGGTTGGACTCTGCAAGCTGCCGGTAGACCTGCACCGCTTCTTCGGCGGCGGCCAGAGCATCAGCGCGTCGATCGGCCGCTGCCAGGTGAACGCCCAGGTTGGTCAAATCGCCGGCGAGGTCAGGGCCGTGGGCGGCGGGGTTGGCCTGAGCGAGGCGGCGGCGGATCGTTACCGCTTCCTGCACGGCTTCCAGGACGCCTTCGTGTTGCCCGGTCATGGACCGGAGCGCGCTGACGTTGGCAAGGGAAGAAGCGAGATCGGGTTCGTAGACTGCCGGGTTCGCCTGGGCGAGGCGGCGGCGGATCGTGACGGCCTCCTCGGTGGGCTCCCTGGCCTCCCCGGGCCGCCCGGCCCCCGCGAGGATGACGCCGAGGTTGTTCAGGGCAGTGGCAAGGCCGGGCTCGTATGTGGTGGGATCGGTCTCAACAAGCTGCCGGTAGACGTGTACAGCCCGTTCGCTGGCGGCTAGGGCTTCAGCATGTCGTCCGGCTTCTGCCAGGTGCAGTGAGTAGTTGACCAAGGACTCCGCGAGGTTGGGGTTGTGGACAGCAGGGTCAGCTTGGGCGAAGCGGAAACGGATGGACACCGCCTCCTGCTCAGCCGCCAGGGATTCGGCGTGGCGTCCTAGAGCCCTCAGGTGGAGTCCGAAGTTGGACAGGGCCGTGGCGAGATCGGCGTACGCCACAGGATGGCTCTGGGCGAGGCCCCGCCAGATTTCGACAGTCTGCTGGCCGGTAGCGAGAGCTTGATGGTGGAGGCCGGCATTCCACTGGCGGGCTTCGAGTCGGCGGAGAACACGGGCGCGTTCGGCGGTGTCGCTTGCGGTGGCGAGCCGGTGGGGGGTGAGGCGGGCGGCCAGAGCGGCTGCACCGGGGTCGAGGTCGGGCTGCCGATATTCCGACAGATGGGCGTCGACGGCTTCTAGGACGTCCGTGGGGAGGTGGTCGATGTCCGCCAGTGCAGTCAGTGCGCCGCCGTCGGCTTGGAGGATCAGCTCCGGACGTGCGGTGAGCAGCGAGGAGAGTGGGCCTGTGGCGATATGGGGCCAGCGGGCAGCTGTGGCGATCAGGGCCGTCAGGGTGGCGCGGGTCCATACGGGCGTCTCCGCTACCTGACCTGGGCTGGCAGGCGAAGCAGCAGCGAGGAGGTGCAGGGGTGCCGTGGCCGCCCAGGGGTCGGGGGCGTAGCCGTTCACGTTGTGGCCGGGGGTGTTCAGGGCGAGGAAGTCTTCGGCGAGCCGGTCTGGGTGCAGCGGTTCCAGGAAGGTGTTGGGCGAGGCGGCTGGGTAGGACACTGCGTGGTCTCTGAGGACCTCGTCAGCCTGGCCCGAGGTGCATGTTCTGCTCGCTGTGAGAGCGTCCCGGCCGTGGTCGTAGGGCACCGCACCGGTCAGGACGGCCGTATGCACGGCGTGAGCGAGGGTGTCGGCGGTGGTACGCACGCGGCCGTTGGCATGCAGCGTCTGCCAGTGGTCACGTTCCCGGGTCAGCAGGTAGGCGGAGACCCGCTCTGGGGTGTCCAGCGGGGTGGACACCGCGCTGTGGTGGGCATCGACTGCGGCGAGGGCAGCCATGTGTACGGACAGGGCTTGCCGGAAGCCGGGATCTTCTCGCAGGGCATCGGGAGGGATGACGTTATGGCCACCAGCGAAGTCCAGGGCGGCGGCGAAGCGGTCTCGGGCCTTGGTGAACAACGTCTCGGGGTCCGTGTCTGGATCGTCGGCGAGTGGGCTCAGAGGCAGGGCGTCGCCGGTTAGACCCTGGCGGTCCAGATGGTAGGCGAGGTTCTGCCACCAGACACCAGCGGGACGGGCCAGGAGCAGCACTCGGGTCTGCCGCTGCTGCAAGGTCGCGTCGGTCAGCATGGTCAGCAGCTCCGCCGTCGGCCAGCGCTCGGCGTAGTCGACCACCAGCAGCACTCCAGCCCCCGGCCCGACTTCGCCCAGGCCATCAGCCGTCGCACTGGGCTGCTCGGCGGGGGGTGGGGCGGGATCGCTCGCGTGACGGGCCTGGAACACCTGCCAGCCGCGCTCCTGACTGAGGCGGGCGAACTGGGCTGCCAGCCGGGTCTTGCCCTGCCCGCCCGGCCCGTGCAGCAGGAAAGCCGAGGCCGTGCTCGCATCGTCACGCCAGGCTGCCAGCCGCTCCAGCTCGGTGCGGCGTCCGGCGAAGTCCGCCACCGCGTAGCGGGCCTGTAGCAGCCGGGCTGGTTGAGCCCGAGCCTGATCCACCGTCATCGAGGGGGCGTGGAGGCGGAAGGTATCCACCTGGTACAGAACTCGCTCGGTGCTGACCGCGATGTTCACGTCGCCGGTCGTGTCACCTACCTGCACCACCGACCCGTGCACCACCGAACCGGCTACCCACTGCCCCCGTCTTCGCGCCGACGGTGGGGCGAGAGCGGACGGCGTTCGTGAACGCTGAAACAGCGATTGCCACCAGGGCCTGTCGGCCGGATTACTCACGGGCCCTCGATGTCGACGTCTCCGCCGGTGTTCCGTACTTGATCGACCGGACCCGCCGTGCCCGAGTCGCGCACGGACTGTCCGTCGCCCTCCGGCGTTGCTGTGCCGGAAGGTGTTGTGGGCGGTATGGGACCCGGGGGCGTGGCCGTGTGGCCGCGGCGGGTGATACGCACATTCCCACCCGTCCCGGAGACCTGGGTGATTCCCCCGCCAACAGCGCTGCCGTGCACTGACTGTCCGCTAGGAGCGCGGCGTTCGCGCCATATCCCGCCCATCGTGGCCGCCAGGGAGGCCAGACTCACGAACAGCCCCAGCACGGTGGCCCACATGGCTGCCTCCTCCAGGCCCACCGTGGCCAGGTACAGCGCCATCACGCCCGCGGTCACCAGAAATGTTGCGCCACCGGCCAATGCCTGGGTTCGCCCCGTCACGCCTCCACCTCACCTGCGAGAAGCCGACCATCTGCAGGACTCCATGCGCGCCGTTGCTGGACATCTGGCTCAGCGAATCCCTGTCGGTAAGCTTATGTGACGCGGAGTGATCTTGCTTCATGTGCTGCGGCCGTCTTCGAGCTGGAATCGCCAGGAGGGTGGCGCAGACGATCGAGTTGGTAGCTCACCCGACAGGAGATCCACGCTAGGCCCGGACCAGCGAACTCAGATGCCCTTACGCTGAAGTCGTGCCGAATACATGTGAGTTCCGACGCCAACTGGTCTCGGATTCTCGGAACCCACGCGCTTCCGCCGGGGGCATCTCTGACTGCCCCGACTGGCAGAAGACGGTGACAGCCGCGCTCGACGACCTCGACGTCACGGTATTGAACCCGCGCCGCAGCAACTTCCCGCTGCTCGACCCGAACGCCGAAGTGGCCCAAGTTGGCTGGGAGTACCGGCATCTGCGCCGCGCCAACCTTGTCATGTTCTGGTTCCCGGAGTCGTCCACAAGCCACCAGCCGATCGCCCTGTACGAGCTGGGGGCGCTTGTCGGTGAGGGCGGCACTCTGGTCATCGGAACCGATTTCGACTACGTACGCCGCACGAATGTGGTGACGCAGCTCGCCCTCGCGCGCCCGGAAGTTCACGTTCACAGCACCCTGGCGGACACGATCGAAGCGACCCGCACAGCCATACGAGGTTCACGATGATCGCGGGCTGGGCCTTGCTCGGGGTCATCGTCGCCGTGGCCATCGCGGCCGTCGGACGCGGATTCGTACGCGCGGTCCGGGTGGCGATCAGACAAGATCTGGTGTCGCTGGGCGAGATGCAACAGCTCGCCGGCGCGCTGGCGAAGATGACGACCACTGCTTATGCCTTCGCGTCGCCTCTCTTCAAGAAGTGAACCTCTTGGTTCGGCTGGCTGTGGTGGCGCACCAGCATCGGCCCGGACGGGAAGGCCGAGCGGGACATGGGCTGGGCCCTGACGTACCGGCGGGCGCGGAAAGCTGCAGGGGCACCTCTCGACTGGCGGCTGCTCAGCGGGAGCGAGCTCGTTGTCGTCCCTCGGGATGCCCGGCTCACGGCATCGGCCGTGGGAGAGCCGAACGGCGTCCCCTCACAAGAGCGTTAGAACATCGGATGCTCGGCGCCTCGGCCCGACCTGCAGCGGGGGTCCCCGGCTGCACCTCCCTGGGCCTGGCCGAGTGCCAGGGAAGGCAGCGGTCAGCCTTGACAGTGCTCGGTGGGCCAGCGTGACGCCTGGGTGCAGACCCACAGGATCGAGTCTGTGCTAGCTGTCATGCCAGCCCGTCTACCGGCGTGGCTGGTGTGCCGGGGGCGAAGCGAGTGAAGTGCGCGGGCGGGTGATCGATGACCAGGTCGGGACGCCAGGCGGTGAGGATCTGGGCGCTGCACACGAACAGGCCGTTAGGGAGCTGATCGAGGGGATGCCATGCCCAGTTGCCGACGCTTTCGTCCGGCTGCGTGGCAGGCTGCCCCTGCCAGGTGTGGACGAGTGCGCCGACGGTGACTCGCAGGACACCTTCGACGTGGTCGACGAGCGTTCCCAGGAGCCTGACGTCTCCGGGGCGCGCGGTCAGACCAGTTTCCTCGCCGAGTTCGCGGATCACGGCGGCTTCGAAGGACTCCCCGGCCTCGACGGACCCGCCAGGCAGTTCGAGGGTGCCGCGACGGTGTCGGCCCAGCAGGACGCCCTGCTCATTGAGGAGGATCGCTCCGACGCCAACTGCTGCGTGTGCCATCGGCGCTTTGGTGCTGCGGGGGCGGCTGGAGATCCGTGCCGGCCGGTCGGGCAGGCGCCGGGCGCGGATGAGCTGCTGCACGACCGAGGCGCTCTCGTCGGGGTGAGGCAGCACGTCGATAGCCTCGACTCGGAAGCCGTATTCCGTGAGCAGGTCCTCCCACAGCTGCGGAGCCAGGACCCACATCTGCGTTGGCAGGGGCGGATCGTCGCGCAACAAGATCATCTGCTCGCGCGGCGCGACCTCCGAGGACGGACCGCGGCCGTGCAAGTCCGTGTGCAGAAGCGAGAGAATAAGGGGCGCGCCGGGACGCAGTCCGTCGCGCAGTGCCGGCAGCGAACGGTGCGGGTCGATGAACCCCAGCGTCCCAATCGCGTACGCGGCGTCGAACGGCTCGGCCCCGGCCAGGTACTCGACTACATCCCCTTGGACGAACTCCACGCCCGGAACGTCCGCGTGGCTGGTGACGGCGCGTTCGTGCTGGGTCGGGGACAGCTCGATCCCGGTGACACGTGCGCCGTGAGTCTGGACGAGATGGACGGTGTGGTGGCCGGCTCCGGAGCCGATGTCCAGGACACGGCGCCCGGTGATGTCACCGAGGATTTCAGCTCCCGGTCCGTCCCCCTCCCAGGGCGTCCAGGAGAGCTGGTTGGGAATGGGCGGCGTGTAGGCGCGTGCCAGCTGGCGCTGACCGTAGACCTTCCAGGCTCGGATGTTGATGTCCTCAACGGGCACGGGTGCCTCCTGGGTAGGGCGTGCTGGGGATCAGGTGTGCGTGATGAGGTAGGCGGGGCCCTCGCCGCGCCGGGCTCGTTCGATGGCGTCGAGGCGGGCGAAGGCGCGCGGCGCCATCAGCTCCTGCCAGGTGGCGAGGTCGTGGACGGCCCACATGTCGTGTTCGGCGGGATCGAGGCGGATCCGGCCGAGCTGGTCCGTGGTCAGCCGCCCACCGTCGAAGATGAGCCCCACTTTGTTCAGCGGCAGGCGGGGCCCAGCGTGCAGGAAGTGCGTCAGGAGCAGTCTCGGCGCATCCAGGCCGAGTTCAAGGCCGGTCTCTTCGACCGCTTCGCGCCGGGCGGTCTGGAGCGGGTCCTCGCCTTGGGCGTCCAGGTTGCCGCCCGGGAACTGCCAGAGCCGCGATCCGTAGACCGAACGCAACTGGACAGGCCGGTCGTGTCCGTCGCGGATATACAGGCACCCGTACACCGTGTGGTGGGGGACGGTCTGCGCGTACTGCGTGGGCGTCATCGGCATGGGGCGGCCGGGCCGGGCGGGGCGGTGGTCGAACGCGAGGGCGAGAACGCCGAGGGCTTCCTTGGCCGGCGGATAGATGCTGCGGAGGGTGGCGAGCAGCTCTCCCGGCGGCCCGTCCGGGTCGATGCGTGCTGGGTCCTCCGAGCTGAGGAGGTGCTCGAATGAGGGATACGGGGTGATCCGCTGCACAATGACGTCGAGTTCCCGCCCGGTGTCCCGGTCGTGGAAGATGACCGTGTCGTCGGCGGCGACGGCACGCTTCTGCGGAGTGGCCACCCTCACTTCGATCGTCTTGCGGCCTGCTTCCACTTGGCGGTAGTACCGCCCGAGCAGGTGCATGTGGTGCTCTTGCCGTCCATCTCCGACCACCGGACTCGGGACGGCTGGGATCGCCTGCTGGGTGTCATCAGGCACGTGTGCCTCCGTTCGATGCGTTCTGTCCATAGCGGCTTTGGGATCGCAACCGGGCCAGGGTGCGGTGGCCGCGCTCCTGTGTTTCCGGATCGGCGTGGGTGGCGAGGGAGTGGACGAGGCTGCTGGCGCGCTAGGGCAGTTCGATCGGTCCGTAGCGTGCGTGCGGCTCCTGCCGCATCAGCGCGTCGTACCGGTCCGCTACCGAGAAGTGCCACAACTCGGTCCCGTAGTTCGTAAAACCCGCGCCCTCCATGGCGTTGAGAAGCAGCGTGCGGTGGTGACGCGCCTGATCGCTGAGGTTCGGGGCGTGCGTGAAGCAGGCTCCGTCGCTCTCTTCGGGGGAGGCGTTGACGCGGGTGCCGAGGTCGAGTTCGTGGCCGTCCTGGTCGACGAGGGTTACGTCCACGGCCGCGCCCGCGGAGTGGGGCGCGATCTCCGGCGGCGACACGTACCGGCTGGCGGCCTGGTGCAGCTGCTCAGCTGTCCAGCCGGGGTGAGCGCCGGCCAGCTCGTCCCGGTACTCGGTGAAGTAGCGCTGCTGGAGGGCCAGCGGCCGGTAGCCCTCGATGAACAGCAGGTCGGTACCAGCGGGTAGGAGCGAGCGGGCGTGCTCCAGCCGGGCCAGGACGCCCTCGCGGACGTGGGCGAATGCGCCCAGCGGATCTTGCTTGCGAGGATCGACGCGGAAGCTGTGGTCACGCACGTCGACGAGCGGCTCCCCGCACTCGCGCACCGGGATCGCGGCGACCCGCGGATCGGACATCAACACCAGACTGCTCATCGAGTCTCCCTGTGACGGCTTGCACTGCGGCGGTGGGATTGGGGAGGCAGAGGCCAGATCGGTTTCGCGCAGGATTCGCGCGATGGTGTCCTCCAGCGTGCTGTCGGCCGGGATCACGGTCTCCCGACCGCCGGGCAGCAGATCCAGCTCGCGGTACCAGGCGGCGAGGTGCTTGTCGGTGACTTGCGCCAGGTACGCGGCATCCGCCTTCGACGCGTGCCGGGCAAGCGTCGTTTCCAGCGGTACGTCCAGGTAGTAGCAGCTGGAGACGCCGCGGTGGTCGCGTACCAGAGACGTGATCATGTGGTCGTAGCGGTCTGCGTACAGGATCCCTTCGAGTACGACGTGGAAGCCGGCGTCGAGGGCGTGGCGGGCGATCCTGCCCAGCAGGGCGATGTTGGCGCCGCCCGTGGTGTCGTGTTCGCGCAACACGTTTCGGCGGATCACGTCCTGGCCCACGATCGCGATCCCACGGCCGTAGTGATCCCGCAGGCCCTGGGCCACACTCGACTTCCCGGACGCCGAATTCCCGCGGACGACTACGAGGCGGGTGTCCAGACGTCCGGCCGCTGTCGCAGCGGACGCGCGACAGGGTGTGCCGCTCGGTGTGGCGGTCATGCGGGCCAGCCCGTCTCGCTGTACAGCTCACCGTTCTGGATCTTCGCGATAGCCAGTCGGGTATAGGGGACGAGGTCATCGGGAAGGGCGGCGGGGTCCCAGAATCTCCACTGGAGGCACTTGTCCGGCTCGCGCAGCTTCGGCTCGCCGCGCCAGGTACGGGCGCGGAAGAACAGGCCCATGCGGGGCGGGTTCCTGGGCTTGCCGATGTGGTGGATGACGTGGACGAGTTCGACATCCTGACGCTCGATGTGCAGGCCGGCTTCCTCCTGAGCCTCCCTGATCAGGCAGGCGATGGCGTTCTCCTGCTCGCAGTGGCCAGCCAGGACGTGCCAGGTGGACGGCGCAAACGCGGAGTTGGGGTGGCGCAACCCGAGCAGCACCGTACCGTCGGGCCGCTCCAGGTAGAGGTGGACGCCGATGATGTTGGGGACCGTGCCGTGCGGCGAAGCCGGACGTTCCTCGGGTTCGGGCCCGCTCTGCGCCGCCAGAAGACTCGCGGCGTGACGCCGTACGAGGTCGCTCGTGGTGTCGGCGATACGGAGTCGGTGGAGGTCGTCCGGGGCGAACCAGGCCAGCATCACCCCTTCCGTCAGGCGGAGTTCGCGGGGATCGCCGTTCCAGCGGCCCGCGTAGATGGCGATGGGCACGACCGCGCCGTCGTCGTCGGAGGCGTACTCGGTGCCGAACGGGGTCAGATCGGCGATGTTGAGGCCGGCTTCCTCGTCCAGTTCGCGCCGCACTGTGTGTTCCAGGGTGGCGTCCTGGGGCTCTCGGCCGCCGCCCAGCAGGGACCACATGCCCGGCTCCCAGATCCGGCCGGGGAAGTAGTCGCGCAGGTGGAGTAGGTACTCGCCGCGGTCGTTGTAGATCAGTGCGGAGGCGTTGGCCGTCTTCGGTTCAACCTGGAGCGGGAGCTTGAGGAGCTTCTCGCGCAGGGAGGGGGAGGCCGCCCTGTCCACGGGCCGCCACTCGATGCCGCCGACCTCCTCTTCCTGCAGCATCACCTCTACCTCGTTCGCGGTGTGCAGGCGGAAGAGGAACCGGAGGTCGAAGTGCTGGTGGCCGGGTTCGTCTTTGCCCGGGTGGGCGTCGATGTCGTGGATGTCGATGTCGAACGGCACCGCCTCGTAGCCGGGCCATGGTGTGACGGCCTGGGGCGGGATCCCGGTCTCCTCGTGTAGCTCCCGCAGCGCCGCTGCTGCTAGGGAATCGTCGGTGGGCTCGGTGTGTCCGCCGGGGGCGAGGACCTTCCCGCTCGCCAGGTGCAGCACGTGCAGGACGCGGCCGAGCGAGTCGACGACGATCGCGCCGCAGGTGACGTGTCCGGTAAAGGTGGAGCGGCTGGCGATGTCGGTGGGGCGGTCGAGGGCGTCCAGGAGTCCGCCGAGCTGTGCGCGCTCGTGAGGGTGGCGCGCGAGGTAGGTCTCGACGGTGGTGCGGATGTGGTCGTGCGACAACGGCATGGGGCTACCTCAGATGTGCGTGGAGCGGGGCGAGTCGAGGCGGGGTGATCGTTCGGGTCAGCTCAGCCGCATCCCCTCCGCAGAGATCTCCTCGATGGCGGCGGAGCGAGCGGCGGGTAGGCCCCACCGCTCGCGTGCTGTCTCCACTGCGAGCTGGGCTTGCCGCGCGCCGGGCGGGCCCCATCCCAGCAGGGCGGCTGCCTGGGCGGGGGTGGTGAGCAGGCGGGCGAAGGGGTGGCCGGTGGCGGGGTCGACGGCGGCCGGCCCGATGGCGGTGACCCGAGCGGCCAGGCGGAGCCGGGCGTTGGGCCCCACGCCGCCGTAGACTTCGCCGGTCTTGTCCAGCACCCAGCCCAGTCGCACCGGATCGGTCAGGGTGAGCTGGGCTTCCTCGGCGGCTTCGCGGTGCAGGGTGTCCTCGGGCGCCGCGTCGGTCGTCTCCACGGTGCCGCCGGGCAGCATCGGCAGCGCGCCCCGCGGGCCAGGTGCGACCACGAGGACCACGCGACCGTCGGGGACGAAGCACCACGCCCAGGCTTGCTGCACGGGCAGCCGCCCAGGGATGGGGCCGCGGTTGAGAGGGCTGTCCCACAAAGGCCGGTAGCGGACGTGTACGTCATGGCGGTCCAGCGCCGGGACATCAAGGATGTGCCGACCGTCGGCGAGGTGCGCGGTCGCGGTGTTCCCGAGCCGGGCACGGTAGGCGGCGAGCATGATCTGCCCGTCCACGGGTCGCAGCCGCTGCACCGCGTCCCGGGTTTCCAGGAAGACGAACTCGGACAACTCCCCGCGCGGCAGGCGGATCGCCTCCACCTGGTCGGGGGTGAGGGTTCCTCCGTCGAAGACGAACCGGACCTCTCCGGGGCAGGGCGTGCCGGGCTGAAGGTCGGGGTGGTGCGGGGAGAAGGAGTGGACGGCGAGCACGGCCGACAGGGGCAGGTCCGCCAGGCCCAGTTCCTCGGCGATCTCGCGCCGGCAGGTGACGTGCGGGTGTTCGCCGGGTTCGACGACGCCTCCGGGCAGCAGCCACGAGTCGTCCTTGCGGTAGGTGGGGTGCACCAGCAGGACCCGGCCGACCTCGTCGGTGATGATCGCGGCAGCGCCGAGCCACGCCGCATGCCGGGAAGCGGCGTACTGCGCTGCGGGCAGAGCCGCGTGCGGTGCGACGTGATTCGAAGGGGAGGCGGGAGAGGTCACGTGGCTCGGCCTTTCGACAGGGTGGACGGGCGGGTGCACCGCGCGGACGGGGGAGCGGGGATCAGGCGGTGCCGCCGCTCATCCGGCGCTGCAGCTCCCACAGGGTTCGGAACAGCCCTGGCTGCTCGGTGAGTTGGGCGTAGGTGCCCTCCTGGACGATCCGCCCTTCGTCCAAGACCACGATCCTGTCGGCGACGGCCACGTTGGTGAGGCGGTGTGTGATCAGCAGGATGGCGCGGTCCTTGGCCAGCTCGCGCAGACCGGCGAAAATCCGGTGCTCGGCGCGGGCGTCGAGGGCGGCCGTGGGTTCATCCATCACCAGCAGCGACGCCTGCCGGTGGAACGCGCGCGTCAGGACCAGGCGCTGCCACTGCCCGCCAGAGAGCTGCTGTCCGCCGAACCACTCGCTGGTCAGGAGGGTGTTCAGGCCCGAGCGGAGGCCCGGCAGCATCTCCGCGGCGCCGGACGCCTCGCAGGCGGCGAGCAGGGCCTCGTCGCTGGTGTCGCCCTGCCCGAAGGTGATGTTGTCGCGCATCGTCAGCGGCAGGTACGTGAACTTCTGCGGCACCAGCGCGACGTGCTCCCACGACCCCCACGGGTCCAGGTCCGCGGTGGAAGCGTGATCCCAGGCCACGTCGCCCTCAGTGGGCAGCAGCAGCCCGCACAGCAGGCGCGAGAGGGTCGTCTTGCCGGAGCCGTTCTCCCCGACCAGCGCCACGATCTCCCCGCGCCGCACGTGCAAGGAGACGTTGCGCAGGCTGTCCTTCGGGGCGCCGTCGTAGCGGTAGGTGACGTCGCGGACCTCGAAACGCTCCGGGGCCGCGGTCACGGGCGCGGTGCCGCGGGAGTCGGTCATGGCCTGACCGTGGGCGTTGTCGAGGAAGTTCTGCCAGTCCTGCACGTACCAACCGGTGCGCACCAGGCGGGCCCCGCCGTTGATGATGCCGCGCACCGAGCCGGTGGCGGTCTGGAGAGCGAAGACGGCACCGCCGCCGGCCGCCAGGCTCATCCGCCCGGAGGCCAGGAGCCACAGCAACGCCGCCCATACCGCGGTCGAGGCGATCCCGCCGGCCACTGCTCCGGCCAGCCCCATCCATGCCCCGGTGTTCGCGGCCATGCGTTCGGCCGCGTTGACCGAGGCGGCCAGCCGCCGGTACCGGCCGATCAGGAAGGGACCGGCCAGGCAGGCGCGCATCTCCTCACTGGACTCCATGTAGGCCATGTGCCAGCGCAGCTTTCCCAGCATCCGGCGCCGCCCTGAAGTCTCCAGCCCAGCGAGGTAGATCACTCGGGCGGAACGAACATAGGCAGTGGCCTGCGGCAAGCACGCGAGGAAGAGAAGGGGAAGGAGCACTGGGTGCAGGACGGTCAGGACGGTGGCGCCGGCCGCGAGCGTGGCGGTCGCCGCGAGAACGTCCTGCGCTTCTTCGACGAGGTCAGGGGTCACCTGGGCGCCACGGTCGGCGATGTCGTAGGCGTCGTTGTAGCCGGGCTTATTGTTGGCGGCCAGTTCCGCGCCGAGCGCGGCCTCGAGCATCGTCAGCTCCGCGGCCCGGCCGAGCACCGGGCGCAGACGGCCGGTCAGCCAGACGACGGTGATACCCAGCAGCGCCCGCAGGCCGGTGGCGGCGGCGATCACGGCCAGCTGCGGGGCGGCGTCCCACAGCCGCTCCGTGATGTCGCCCGAGGAGACCAGCGCGGTGATCGTGCCCGTGACGGCCAAGAGGCCGAGGGCTGCGAGGACGCCGGTCCCGATCTGGCAGGCGAGGAGCCCGGCCGTCGCGACCCGGTCCACCCGCCAGGCCATCTTCAAGGAGCGCAGCACCAGCGCGGGCAGCCGTCGCGCCATCGTGATGGTCGTCATCTGCGCACCGGCCTGGAGCCTGGACGTGTCCCGATACAGGAACTCCTCCTCCTGCGCCGAGCTCGCATCGTCCGCAGGACTCGCCTCCGAAGCACCTGCGCTCGCCTGTGCGGCTGTGCTGCTTGAGGTCAACGTGGTCCCCCTATTGGTTGGTCGCGGCTGGTTCGCGAGGCTCAACGACTCAGCCGGGATATCGAACACGTGTGTTTCGGTCGGATGTGGAATCCCGGGGTGGAGCGGGTGGCGGAGCGTGGAGGATGCATCGACCCGCCTCCTGCAACAGAAGTGCGTGGATCGGGCGTTGGCCGAAACGCCGAGGGTGTGCCTTGTGGTGCGCGATCCCGGTCTCCGGGTCGGTGTGGCAACACGCGACAAGATCGGTTGAATGTCAGGATCGGCGCCTCCTGACCCGAGTGATGGGAGCGTCGACGCGCACCGGCGTAGGCCCAACTTGTAGAGTGCGAACCTTCTTGTACGCCACGTGTCTTCTATGGAGCTGACTGTGTTAGCGCTCGTTGCTCGTATCCGAGCAGTCGGTCATGGAGAGCTTCGCTCTCAGGCTGGTGTGGAGGTGACCTGTGGCGATCAGTGATTCGGATATCTCGGGTGTCCTGGCCGCCTACCTTGAGCGCTACCCCGAAGATGCCGGGCAGCTGTCCGAGCCGTTGCGGCTCCTGGCTCAGGGCGGAGACTTTGCCTCGCGGCGGAGTTTCCCGATGCACGTGACCGTTGGCGGGCTCCTCGTCCGTGACGGCACCGAGATCCTGCTCATCGAACACCTCGCGTATGGGATCACCCTGCAGCCTGGCGGCCACCTTGAACCGACGGACACCACACTGGTAGACGCGGCGGTGCGTGAGTTGACGGAGGAGACCGGCATCGACCCCTGCCAGGTCTTTCCTGTTTCGTCGGCTCCCGTCTACATCGAGTACGGCAGAGTGCCGGCCCGACCGAAGAAGGACGAGCCAGAGCACTACCACCTGGACATCGGTTACGCCTTCACGACGTCTCGCGCCGAGATCGGGTGCATTCAGGAGTCCGAGGTGACTGGGGCCGGGTGGTATCCGATGGACCTGGCCGAGCGTCTTGTCGGGCACCGCATCGCGCGTGCGGTCAGCACACCGGCCCAGGCTGGCTAACCCAGGCCCTCGGTAGAAGCGGCTGGCGGGCCCAGGGCGCGCTGGTCGGGGGTCTCGCTTCGTCGTTCGTCTTCCTGCCGAACGGGTCGCGGGAGTCGTGACGGTCGAACCCTCAGCGGATGTTGGCCGCGCCGTGGGCGCGCTCATTCGAAGGAGGGTTTGCTGTCGCGGCTTCGCTTGAGCTCGAAGAAGCCGTCTGTCGCGGCGACCATGACCAGGCCGTCCCAAAGCTGTCCGGCGGCTTCACCGCGGGGGGCCTTCCTGAGCACGGGGCCGAACAGAGCCGTTCCGCCGACGCGGAGAACGGGTGTCCCGACATCGAGGCCGACCTCGTTGAACGCCTCGTCGTGCGAGGCCCTGATGAGCTGGTCGAACTCCGTGCTCGTAGCGGCTGAGGCCAGCGAGAGGGGAAGGCCCGTCTCGGCGAGTGCTTCGGTGATCACGGTGGGATCTTCGCGCCGCCTCTGATTGTGAAGCCGGGTGCCGATAGCGGTGTACAGCGGGCCGAGGACGTCGCGGCCGGCGTGTTCAGCGGCTGCTGCGCAGACCCGCACCGAGCCCCATGCCTTCTCCATTAGTGCGCGGTAGTCGTCGCTGAGCCCCTTGTCCTCGCGCTGTTCGAGGTTCAGATAGGCCAGCGACATGATCCGCCAGTCAGCGCGAACCGGTCGGACTTGCTCGACTTCCAGGAGCCAGCGCGAGGTGACCCATGCCCAGGGGCACAGTGGGTCGAACCAGAAGGCGGCCTCGTCGAGTTCCGGTTGTTCGTTGATCATTGTATTGAGCGCCGTCCTCTCTCAGATCGGTTGTGTAAATGCCTCATCTGTCAGGTGGTTAGAAGTCGAACAGCCCGGTTTGGACGGGCAGGTTGAGCTTGGCCTTGCGCCCCGCGGTCTTCACCAGAGCCGCGAGGTCGTTGAGTTGTGCGCTCTCGTCTGCGGCGCTGATGAGTTGGAGGAACACTTGTGCGGTGACGTCGACGTCGGCATAGGCCCTGTGCCGGTGCGTCGGCTGCTTGATGCCGAAGTGCGCGAGCAGTGTGTCGAGCTTGTAGTTCGGCAGCCCCGGGATGAGGTGCTTGGCCAGCGGGATCGTGTCGAGGAAGTCGGTTCGGGCCAGCGTGGGGCAGTGCTCCGCCTGGTTGTGGATGACGTTGGCTTCGGTGGCCGCGTGTTGAGCCACCAGCAAGTACGAGTTGCCGGCCGTGAGCCGTCGATCGAGCGCCCCGAGTGCCTCGGCCGGGGTGGGGGCCTGATGAAGCTGCTCGGCGGTCAGGCCGG
This sequence comes from Streptomyces chiangmaiensis, assembly GCF_036281785.1. Classification (NCBI taxonomy): domain Bacteria; kingdom Bacillati; phylum Actinomycetota; class Actinomycetes; order Kitasatosporales; family Streptomycetaceae; genus Streptomyces; species Streptomyces chiangmaiensis. The sequence continues at coordinate 19,962 of NZ_JAYWVC010000039.1, forward strand.
TCTGCGCTGTGTCTGCTGGTGTCACTGGGGCGAACGCGGGTGGCCGGATCAGGGACGCAGTGCGGCCGGTCTCCTTCCACGCGCTGTCCTCGTAGCGCAGTGCGAGAGCGGCGACCTCGATTGGTTGGGCCGGGTAGCCGGTGGGGGTTGTGGTCTCGAAGTCGATGACCACGAACGTCGTCGCCTGGAAGGCCGTGTCCTTGGTCAAGTCGCCCATGTGGTCACCGTTTTCGTGGGTTCTGTGGTGCCGCCGGCCCCGGCTTGCGTCCGCGTCGAGCAGAGCATGCCCGAGCGCCGGCTGCCGGGACGTGCGTTCACCGGCTGATGAGGTCGGCGACAGCCTGGGTGGCGGCCTCCAGGTCCGGGGCGTTCCAGTGGTGCTCGCCCGTCCAGGTCTCGCTCAGGGAGCGGTAAAGGTCCGTCATCACCGGTAGGAACTCGGGCGGGAGAGGCGTCGGCTGCGGCCACTGGCTCCTGGGCACGCCGTCGGCGATCAGCCTGCCGACCGGTACCTCGTGCCCGTTGTCCATGTACCAGTCCCGCAGGACCTGTTTTCCGCAGTGCACGCCGTTGAACATCAGGCGGCTCTCGTCCGGCGTGCCGGGGCTGTCGGCGAGCACCAGACCCGCGTCGCTCGCCACCAGGTACTCGACCTTGCCGTCGCAGTGGCTCAGTCCGAGCCCGTGTGCGTGCCGGGTCAGCACCTCGTTGACCTTGGCGGTGATCTCGTGCATGGCGTGGAACTGCTCATCGTCCAGGCCAGCGAGGCGCTGGGCCTCGGAGGAGGCGATGAACCGGTTGACGGCGGTCCGCGTCGTCGCGTACTCGATGAGCGGTTGCTCCAGCGTCTCGCCGACCGCCGGGATCGCACGGAGACCGATCTCGGCCGGTGTCAAGTCACCGGTGGCCAACCGCCGGTGGACGGAGCTTCCCGGTGGCAGCTCGTTGCGGAAGAGGACCTGGAGGGGGATGAGATAGTTGCCGCGGCTCGGGGTGAGGGGGCGGGCAGCCAGGTCCGGGAGGCGCGCGAGTGTGAACTCGATCCGGTTCGGGGCGATGAACCGGCGGAAGTGGGTTCGCACGCCGGCCTCTTCCAGCATCGTGAAGTTGACGACGGCCATGCGGCAGATCGCTTCGCCCTTGCCGGGGATCGGGGCGGGCATCCGGCCGTAGTGGAAGACGGTGTAGTGGTCGGTGTATTCGAAGATGCCGACGCCTTCCCTCGTCGCGGTCGGTGGTTCGACGACGTGCAGGTTCTTGGTCGAGTTCAGGACGGGCATCATGCTCCTCTGGGCTGACGGCGTCGCGCGGTCATCGGGTGTGATCTGCGGGCCGGGGCATCGCCGTGGCCCCGGCGGAGGCCGTTCCGGGTTCGCTGGGTCGCGCTCTGCCGCGCGGTATCTGCGTCCCGGTTGGCGAGGCGGCGCTCTCGGATGCCTCTTCGGCGACGGGGGCCAGGTGGCCGTCGATCACGGTGATCACGTGCATGCCCGCCGCGCGGGCGGAGGCGATGCCGTCGGGGGCGTCGTCGACAGCGAGGCAGCGACCCGGTGCGATGCCCAAGCGGCGGGCGGCCGTGAGGAACACCCCTGGGTCCGGCTTGCCGTGTGTGACGTCTTCGCGTGTGACGACGGCCGCGAAGGCTTTTTTCAGGTCCAGGGCATCGAGTCCCGGGTCTACGAGCCGTCGGCTGGCGGCCGACGCAACGGCGCAGGGCAGCCCGGCTCGGCGGGCCCTGTTCAGGAGCGTGACGACGCACGGGATGGGCGTGATCGTGTGCACCGAAGCCAGCAGATGGGTGCGGCTGTGCCGGATGATCTCGTTGTGGGGCAGCGTCTGGCTGGCGGGCAGCACTGCCAGGAGGTCGTGGATGGATAGGCCGACGTGCCGGCTGTACCAGTCGGGGTCTAGGGCGACGCCGTACGGCTGCAGGGCCGCGCGCAGTGCGTCCTCGTGCCCGCGCCTGGTGTCGGCGAGGGTTCCGTCGAAGTCGAGGACCAGGGCCTCGACCTTCTTGTCGATCGCAGGCACGCAGCTCCCTGCAGCGCGCCCGCCGGAGCAGAGCGGTGGCCGGGCGGCCGTCCTCATGCCGCCTCCGCGGCGGTGCGCTGCCCGCAGCACATGCACGCCGCGCCCGGGCCCTGCCACGGCTCCACCAGGCAGCTCAGGCCGTCGCCGGCGCCTTGAATCCAAGCCCGGATCTGCTCGGCCGCCTCGTACTCGTCGATGTGGCGCCGGTCCACGACCCGGTAGCGGACCGGATCGGTGGCGGCGAGACGCTCGAAGAGCGCGCACGCCTCGCGCATGAAGTCGGCCTGCTCGCCGGTGAAGACGCATCGGTCACGTCGCTGCGCGCGCTCCAGGGCCTTCGAGGCGTCGTCGGTGACGAGGATCGTGAGGTCCGGCAGCGGCCGGTAGGAAGAGGCGAGGTCGAGCAGGGCGATCGCCGTCTGGAGGGCGGCGTCCGGGTCGTCGGGCTGCAGCAGCAGCGCCTGGCACACCGCGGTGGTGTCCACGCTGCGTCCCTCGATGACGGCGAGCCCGCCGGACAGCGAGGGGAGGACAGTGTCCAGGTCGTGCCGCTTGATGGCCATCAGGAGCAGCGCCTCGGTCATCGGTGTGCCCCCGCGCAGGAACGGGTCCGGCACGCTGGCCTCATACAGCGCGCGGAGCAGGGCTCCGCCCAGGCCAGGGCGCCCGTTCGCCCACTCGGAGAACTCGTCCAGCATCAGCGGCTTGGTCTCAAGGGTTTCGACGGCGCGGTTGGTGAGGTACGTCTTGCCGACTCCGTTGAGGCCCTCGGCGGAGATCAGCGGGCCGCGGCTGCAAGGGGGCCCTATCGGTGTGATCGTCATGCTGCGGTATCCCTTCGGGGACGAGGCCGGCGGGCCGGCGGGAGCACTCCGGGCGGCGGGGGGCTTCGGGGAGTTGGTCACTCGCGCCATGCGACGGCCTCCCGGGTGATGACGGCGGCGTAGCGGTCGAACACCGCTTCGTCGTCGCGCTCGGTGAGTACGAGAGCGAGGGTGCGGTCCAGGATCTGGGCGGCACCGCGGCACGGTGTTCGGTCGCCGCTGGCGAACATGGGCCGGGTGTCGCACGGCACCAGGCGGAAAGCGCCGGTGGAGCTCGGCACTCCCAGCTGGGCGAGGTACTCGGCGAAGGCCCTGGGATTCGGCAGGCCGATGTGCAGGAGCGGGGCGTAGTGGTTCCACGTCTCGTCCGTCGCCGGCTGGAGAGGTGTGAGACCGGGGGCGCCCTCCAGGGCGTGGAGCAGGTAGGTGGTCTGGGCGCGGCGGCGCTTGAGCAGGGCCTGGAATCTGCGCAGGTTGGCCTGGGCGAGCGCAGCGAGCGGCTCGGCCAGGCGGCCGTTGAGCGCGAGCCGTTCCTGGGGTCGGCTACCGGGCGGGGGCTGGAGCCAGTGGCTGCGGAAGGCCCGGGCGTGGGCGGCTAGAGCAGGGTCGTCGGTCAGGACGAAGCCGCCCTCACCACTCCAAAGGATCTTGCCGTCCTTCATGCTGAAGCACCCAGCCGCGCCGACCGTTCCAGCCGTGACGCCGGCGCGCGACGTCCCCGCGGCTTGGGCGGCGTCCTCGACGATGGTGAGCCCCCGCTCGGCGGCGAAGGCTCGCAGGCTGGCCGGGTCGCCCATCCTGCCCCACAGGTGCACCGGGACGATCGCCTTGGTCCGGGCCGTGACCTTGGCGGCGGCGTCGGCGTAGTCCAGGTCGAGGGTGTCGGGGTCACTGTCGACGAACACAGGGGTGGCGCCGAGCTGTACGACCGGTGCGGCGGTCATGACGACGGTGAGGGCCGGCACCAGGACCTCGTCGCCTGGCCCGACACCGACCGCGGACAACGCGGCGTGCAGCGCCGTCGTGCCGGAGGACACCGCGACCGCATGACAGCTGGCGAACGCCTGCGTGAGGTCCTGTTCGAACCGGGCAGTGAACGCGTCGCCGGCGGGGTTGGGCATGCTGGCCAGCGCGACCAGCATGCCCTCGCCGAGACCCTCCGCCGGGAAGAGCGGTGGCAGGCCGGTCACGGTGCCTCCCGGGCGAGGAGGCGGGGCATGCCGAGCACGAGTGGTCCCATGTTCACGCAGTCCCGGGAGAAGTGGGGGCAGTCCGTGCACGCCGGACGGCCGGCGAACAAGGTCCGCGCGTCGGCGCCGACGATGGTGCGCTGCTCGCCGGGCGGTGTGGCGGCGATCCGCCGGTCGGACGGGCAGTCCCACAGCGAGCCGTCGGGCTGAATGAAGAACAGCTGGGCCCCGCCGAAGCAGTCCGCGACCCGGCCGCTGTCCTGGGTGGCGATCGAGGCGACGAACTGCCGCATGTAGGCGGGGTCAGGGAGCGTGAGCCCGCGGGGGTCCTCCTGGAGGTGGCGCAGTTGGTCCTCGACCGCGGGGACGTCCTCGGGGGTGTGGCACCGCTCGGCGAAGAGCTTGTGGTCGGGCGGGAGGGAGATGGGCTGCGGGACGTAGTAGTCGACGCCGACTGCGGAGGCTAGTCGGGCGACGTCGGTGATCTCCTGGGGGCGGTCGCGCATGACCACGGTGTAGATGCCGACCCGGGGGCCCGGCCCGGAGCCTCGCTCGTCCAGCAGGGTGCGGATGCCGGCCAGGACCTCGCGGTGGCCGACCCGGCCGGACCGGGAGGGCCGCAGCCGGTCGTTGGTGGCCGCGTCCGCGCTGTCGAGGGATACCGAGACTCCGTCGACCCCGAGCTCGACGAGTCGCCGGGCGATGCCGGGCCGGGTGAGCGGCACGCCGTTGGTCGCGACGACGACCTGGCATCCGGCTTCCTTGATCGTCTTGATCAGGCTGAGGGTGGGCAGCCAGTCCAGCGGCTCGCCGCCGGCGAGGATGACCCGTTCGACCGGCGAGCTGGCCAGGGTCTGCGCGAACGCCTCCATGACGGTGCGGTCGAGGTCGCGTACGGGGATGTGGGACAGCATGCCCAGGCCCTCGGGGAGGGCCTTCTTGTGCTCGTCCAGTTCCCCGAAGTAACAGTGCGGGCAGCCGAAGCTGCAGGGGGAGCGCAGGGCCCACAGCAGGGTGATGTCACGAGGCATGGTCGACCTCCCGGTGCGCCACGAGGGCGCGGACGGCGTCCTCGACGGCCTTGCCGGTCTCCTCCGGGCCGTGCCCGGTCACGTCGAGCACGGTGAAGCGGTCGGGCTCGGCGGCGGCCAGCTCCCGGTATAACTGGTCGGTCTGCTCGATCACCTCCAGTGCGCTTGCCGGGAGGGTGCGGCCGATCCGGGCGGCGAACCGGGCCGTGCACACCTCGCGGTCGCCGGTCAGCAGGAGTGTGGCGTCCGGCATCGACCGCCACTGGCGGGCGGTGGCCAGGATCTGTTCAGCCACCGTCCGGGCGGGCGTGGCCCGGTGCTCGGCGTGCAGGATCGCCCCCTGGCACACAGCCACGCTGTCCACGCCGCGGTCCTCGACGATCACGCCCACGCCGTCCAGCAGCTCGGGGGTGAGGCGCTCGACCTCACGGAACTTCAGCGCCAGCAGCGCCAACGTCTCCACGACCGGGTGCCCGGTCCGCAGGCAGACGTCCCCTTCCGAGGCTAGGGCGGCGATTACCTGGCCGGGCAGGGTGTCGGCGGCCTGGTCGGTCAGCTCGTCCAGCCGCAGGCACCGCGAGCCGAGGGACGCGGCCGTCGCCCGGACGGCGGTGGTCTTCCCGACCCCGTTGATGCCCTCCACGCTCACCCACAGCGGCCGGCCCGGTTCCTCCCAGGCGCGGCGGGGCCCGGGAACCGCGGTGGCGGTCATGCCGGCCTCCGGCACACGAACAGCAGCTCGGTCGCACGGTCGGGCACCGCCACGGAAGACACCGTGTCCAGCAGTGCCTTCGGCACCCGGGCGGCCAGGTCGCGGTACCAGTCGACCGCGTCGGTCCCGTACCGCTTGGCGAGCTCGACGGCCACCTCGTCCGGCTCGGGTGGCAACAGCCCCATCACGTCGTCCACGACCAGGCCAGCGGCCTCGACGGCGTGGACGACCTCCTCGCGAGACCACTCGTACACGTGGACGCGGTACTGAAGCGGGCGCGGCGGCGGCCCGAACGCCTGCGGCGTGGACAGGTACAGCACTCCGCCGGGGGCGAGCGCGGTCCCCGTGGAGGCCAGGCTCTTCACGCCGAGCTCGTACGGCAGGTGCTCCAGCGCCGAGGTGTACAGCGCGACGTCGAACGGCGGCAGCTGCGGCCACGGGTCGGACACGTCGCACTCGACGAAGTCGACGGGGAACGGGCTGCCGTAGTTCTGGCGCAGGACGGCGAGCCGTGTGCTGGCCTCGGCGAGGTTGTCCGGGCTGATGTCGAGGCCGACGTAGCGGCCGATCTTCGGCGCGTACCGGTGCAGCAGCGGCAGGGCCAGCCCGCGCCCGCAGCACACGTCGAGCACGCTGGCGCCGTCCGCGCACCGCTCGGTGACGATGAGGTGCTGCATCAGGTTCATCAGGCCCGACGGCTTCGCCTCACCGAGGCTGAGCGCGGTGTAGAAGTCGTCCATCTGGTTGGTGCTGTACGGGCCGATCATCGGCGTACCCGGCCGGGTGCGGTACTGCTCGTCCTGTTCAGCGCCCATGCTGTCCCTCCCAGGGGAAAACGATCCAGGTGTCCTTCAGCGAAACGGTGTAGTCGATGACGCGGTGGGGCTCGGCCTCCTGCACCCAGTTGGCCCGGTTCACGGTGAGGACTGCGGTGCGCACCCGGGCAGGGCCGAGGCCGCGGATCATGTCCGCCGTGTAGGCGAGGGTTGCGCCGCTGCCAGCGATGTCGTCGACGAGCAGCACGTCCAGGCCCATCAGGTCGCCGAGCGACGCGGCGTTCCGGGCTGTCGGCAGCGTGGTCTTGGCGGCGTTGATGCCGTCACTGGTGGTGTGGGTGACCTCGACGGTCCGCACGTCGCGGATACCGAGACGATGGGCGAGCCACACGGCCGGGATCATGCCGCCGCGCACGATGCCCACTACGGCCTGCGGCACCCCGGCGGCCGTCACCTGCTCAGCGAGGGCTTGTGTTGCGGCGCCGATGTCGTCCCACGTCAGATAGGTGGGCCGGTCAGCGGCGTGCGTCAACGGCGTGGCCATCTGCTTCACCTTCATGGTCTGCTTGCCGGTCGGGGATCAAGTCGCGTTCCACTGGGCGGCGGCGAAGGTGAGGAACTGCTGGTTGAGCATCGGGTCGCTTTTGAACCGGCCCCCCATGTGCGCCGTGGTGGTGCGGGCGGCCTCCATCCGCACGCCGCGCATGCTCATGCACAGGTGCACACCGCGTACGGCGACGGCGACGTCCTCGCGTCCGATGACGTCGGTGAGGTGCTCGGCGACCTGGCGGGTGAAGCGTTCCTGGACCTGGAGTTGGCCAGCAAAGTGCTGGGCGATGCGCCCGAACTTCGACAGGCCCATCACCTCGCCGTCTGGCACGTATCCGGCGGTGACCTGCAGGTTCATGGGCAACATGTGGTGTTCACAGAGGGACCACACGCTCATGCCGCCCACGATGACCAGCTGACCGTTCAGCTGGGACTCGGTGAAGCAGGTGGCCGTCGAGGCGTCGTCCGGAGACAGGAAGGCGCTCCACCAGGCCGCTACGCGGTCCGGGGTACCGACCAGCCCTTCGCGGGCGGGGTCCTCGCCCAGCTCGACTATGAGCTGGGTGATCAGGTCGGCGACCCGGCTGGTGTTGATGGCCGTGGCGCGTCGGCCGGGCGCGGGGACGGCGGCGCTCAAGGCCGCCTCGGAGCGGGCGACAGAGGTCGTCATGGGCTTCTCTCGCTTCCGGGGACTGGGGATCGAATGGGGGTGCTTATCAGCGGCCTCGCGCGTCCGCGAAGGCCAGCACGTGCAGCCGGGTGGTGAAGTGCCAGTGCCGGGCAGCCACTGCGTCCGCGAGGATCCGAGTTGTTGCTGTGATCGCCTCCGTGGTGGTGCCCTCCGGCATCACCCACACCGGCGCCAACCGGTGCGCGTCGGCCAGTTCGGCGACCCGGTCGAGGTCTGCTACCGAGGACGCGACGAACTTGAATGCGGCCCGCCCGGATGCCACGAACGCCTCCAGCGCGGCGGGCACGATGCTCTTGGCCTCCACCTCGCCGAAACTGGCGAGCTTCGGCGAGACGTTGAACCGGACTCCTTGGACCACAAGTTCGGGAGACGGTGCGATGGTGCCGTTCGTCTCGAACTCCACCCGCTTCCCGGCGGCCAGCAGCTCCCGGACGAGAGGCACCAGGCGCGACTGTTGGATCAGCGGTTCACCGCCGGTGATCACGACCAGCTGGACCGGCGAGGACACGGCCCAGGCCACCAGGTCCACCACGGACTGCTTCGTCGACTCCTCGCGGGGGTCGAAGTGGGACCAGTCCCAGGTGTACTTCGTGTCGCACTTCGCGCAGGTCAGGTTGCACCGGGACAGGCGGATGAACAGGGCAGGGTGCCCGCAGCTCGGGCCCTCGCCCTGGAAGGTCGGCACCTCGACGCCGAAGCGCTCCGCGACGATCAGATGGTGCTCGGTGTTCCTCGGCACCGCCCCGATGGTGATCTGCTCCGGCGTGGTCACTGCCCCTCCACATCGAAGCGGGCCCAGCTGCTCCCGGTCTCGCGGACGAGGACGGCAACCAGGCGGCCGTGGATCGTCGGCTGGAGGTTTTGGATGAACCAGCCAGCCAGGAACTGGGCCAAGCGCTCCGAGGTTGGCTCGAAGGGGAGGATCTCGTGCAGGTTGCGGTGGTCCAGTTCGGTGTCCAGGAACTTCTTGAACGGGGCAAGCGCGCCGAAGTCAGTGACGAAGCCGGGCTCCTCCAAGGAGGGGGCGGAGAGGATCACCTCGACCTCGTAGCTGTGGCCGTGCTGGCGGGCGCACTTGTGCTCAGGCGGCAGTCCGGGAAGCCGGTGGCCGGCCTCGAAGTCGAACCTCTTGCCGATGGTGAAGGCGCCGGACGGCAGCGGAACGGAGGTGAAGTCCATGATCGTCCTTGTGAGTTGGGGACAGGGCGGATCAGTCGGTCCGGCGTCCCATGTGGACTGGGGCGGACCGTCTTCGGTCATGCGGCGCCCGCGAGCACGACAGTCGGGGAGTCGCCGTCACGGCGCATGGGCGGGAAAAGGTGTTGCATCCTCTCCAAAACGACGGCCACTGGTGGGAGCCCTACGCCGGCCCTTCGCTGGTCTAGGGTGCTCGGCTCGCGCAGGGCGCACAGTTCGAGCCCATTGGCACCGAGGAGATATTGGGTACCGAATTCCTGGTCGTGCCCGTTGTTGATCAGCGCGCGGTCGTGGAGATGCGCCCAGTGCTGGATCCGTGCGTCGTCGCTCTGGACGGCGCGGAACAGCAGGACGGCAGCTGCCCGCTGGAAGTCGGGTTCGTCGTCGGAGTGGAGGGCGATCCTCCAGGCAGCGCGTGCGCCGTCGGGGCCGACGAGACGACGGCCGGGCCAGTCGTGGTCGGCCAGGATGCGGCGCAACACCTTGGCGTTGGCATGGTCGCCGTGCCGGCCCCGGCCGAGTTGGACGGCGTCGAGCTGGTTGCGGACGCGTTGTGCCTGGCGCTTTGCTGACTGCTCCGCGAGGGTGATCAGCTCGCGAGCGAGGTCCGGCCGCAGCGGGTCGGCGGTTTTCACGCGATGCTCCGCTCGTCCACGGCGGATCGAGGCTCGTGGACCCTGCAGCCGACGAGGGCGCCGAGTCCAGGCCGGTGCTCCGCAGCGAGTTCGAGACGGGCGACTCGTTCGCCGGTCTGTCCGTCTCCGGCGCCGTTTACGTCCCAGCCCATGTAGGTGAGACGGTCCAGGAAGCGGGCGATGGGGTCGGCTTCGAGCGGGTGGCGCGCGAGAGCTTCGGCTCGTACGTGCGGCAGATCGAGGCGGGCAGCGAAGTCGGAGGCCCAGAGGGTGATCAGACGAGTCGTATCGTCGGAGCGGACGGGCAGCGTGTGGACATGGCCGAGGAAGAGGCACGGGCCCCCGCCCCAGCCGAGGTCGGGCTCACGCTGCAGGATCATGCAGGCCAGCAGACGGCCGTCCTCGATCAGTCCGGCCGGCTCCGCCTGCGGGTCGCGGAAGAGAGCCGGGACATCGACGCGGGCGGGTACGGGCAGACCGCGGAGGGTGAGCCAGCGCTGACGGTCCTGGACGAGTGCGGCGGCTTCGGCGCGTTCCGCGTCCGTGCGCAGCGAGCGCATCTCGTACACGGGCGGTAACGCTGCCGGTCGCTGGTGCATCGGAGCGGTGGACGGCTCGACGGCCGTGGGAACGGGGGATGCGTTCACTGGGTCACTCCGCTCTGCACCATGCTGGTCTGCTTGGCGGTCAGCAGGTTCCAGCCGTGGGCCTGGACGACCAGGCGAGTGGTGTCCGGCGACCCGGTGTCGGCGAGGAGTTGGTCGAGTGCGGCGTGCAGGTCGGCCGGGGCGAGCTTGGCGGCGCGGGCGATGTCGAGGGGCCGAGTGTGCTCGGTGACGGCTTTCAGCAGGCTGATCTGCTCGGCGCTCAGTTCGGGTGCGGGCACGTCTGTTGTGGGCGTGCTGACCTCTCCGGCGTCAAGGAGACGGTGCGCGACGACGGCAAGGGAGCAGCGTTCGGGGCAGTGCAATTTCCCGCGCACGTTGCGCAGGGTGGAGTGGACGGTGTTGGCCGTCAGCCGCGTGGCGGCTGCGATCTCGCGGGCGCTCAGGCCCTCCACGACGTGCCGGGCGAGGCGCCGTTCGGACGGTGTGAGGGGTGACGTTGGGGCGGGGGCGGTCATGGTGGTCTTCCTCGGTATCGGTCAGCGGTTCGACGTCGGGCGCAGGCGCACGGGGACGGCGGTGTGTCCGTTGCTGATCAGGCTCGGCAGCCTCTTCAGCGCGGCCCTGTCCGTGGCGAGTTGGGCGTCGGGGAAGCGTTCGAAGAGCAGGCGCAGGGCGGTGGCGACTTCGAGTCGGGCGAGTGGGGCGCCGAGGCAGAAGTGGACGCCGTGCCCGAAGGCGAGGTGTTCCTTGCTGGGGCGGGTGGCGTCGAAGCGGTCGGCGTCCTCGTGCCAGTCGGGGTGCCGGTTGGCGGCGGCGTAGGAGGCGAGGATCGCTTCGCCGGCCTTGATCGTCTGCCCGTCCGGGAGGGCGATGTCGGTGCGGGCATAGCGCAGGGGAAGGTGCTTGACCGCGGGCTGGTGGCGCAGGGTTTCCTCGACCACGCCCTCCCAGGTGCAGTGGCCGTCCCGGACGTGGGCCAGCTGCTCTGGCTCGGACAGCAGGGTGGTGATGGCCTGGTCGATGACGTTGGCGGTGGTCTCGTACCCGGCGCTGATCATCAGCAGGAGCGTGTCGCGCAGCTCGGCGTCGCTGAGGGCGGAGCCGTCGCCCTCGTCATCGCGGGCGGCGATCAGAAGCGAGGTCATGTCCTCGCCGGGCTCGGTGCGTTTGATCTCGATCAGGGCGTCCAGCAGGCCGTACAGGGCGGCGGTGTTCGCGGCTTGTTCCTCGGCGGAGAGGTGGGTGGCGAACACGTTGTCGACCACGGTGCGGAATTTGGTGCGCCGGTTGGCGGGGACGCCCATGAGTTTGCCGATGACTGCGATCGGGAGCGGGTAGGCGAGGTGCTCGCGCAGGTCGGCCACCTCGTCGGCCGGGAGGGCATCGAGGTCATCGAGGATGCTGTTCACGAGGGTCTCGATGTCCGCCTGGAGGGCGGCGGTGCGGCGGGCCGAGAGGGCGGGGGCAACCATACGGCGCAGGCGGCTGTGGTTGTCGCCGTAGGCGGTGAACATGTTCTCCACCGCCACCCACAGGGCCAGCGGCCAGGTGGGGACCGTCTCGGCGAAGGCCGGCCAGTGGGCGCGACCGTCCTTGGAGACGTCCTTGCTGGTCAAAAGCTGCTTAAGGAGGGCCGGGTCGGAGACGGACCAGGCGCGCACGCCGAGGATGTCCACCAGAGTGGCGGGGCCGCGGTCGCGCAGGGCCTGGTGTTCGGCGTCGGGGTCGGATCCAGTGGGGTTGAGGACGAGTATCTGCCGTTTGGACACCTTGGGGTCTCTTTCAGCTTGAGGGGAAGGTGACGGGGAGGGCGACCAGCGAGCGGTGGAAGGGGCCGGGGCGCCAGACGAGGTCGTCGCGGTGGCCGTCGAGGTCCATCTCGGGCAGGGCGTCGAGGATGTGGAGGATGGCGGCTTCGGCGATGAGGTAGGCGTGCGAGCTGGCCGGGCAGCTGTGCGGGCCGGCGCCCCAGGCGAGGTGGGCTCGGTTGCCCAGCGGCCGGTGGTCTCCCAGGGCGGGGTCGTTGTTGCAGGCGGCATAGCTGATGACCACCGGCTGGTCGGCGGGCAGCAGGTACCCGCCAATGTCGGCCGGGCGGGGCGGGTAGGTCATCGCGAAGTTCGCGAGCGGCGGGTCGCGATAGAGGACGCTGTCCAGGGCCTCGCGGACGGAGGCGTCGCCGGCGTGTAGGTCACCGGAGAACTCGCTGTTGGTGAGCATCTCCAGGAGGGTGTTCGTGATCAGGTTGGTCAGGGGTTCGATGCCCGCCCCGTACAGGGTGATGAGCTGCTGGCCCATCTCGGTGTCGTCCAGCCGGGCGACGTGGACGAGGAGCCTGCTGGTCACGTCGTCGCCGGGCTCTCGGCGGCGCAGGGCGACGAGGTCCGCCACGGCCTGGGCCATGATCTGGTTGCCGATGGAGGCGTTGACCCCGTCGAAGATCTTCGCCATTCCGTCCGCGATCCGGTGGCCGACCTCGTCGGGGCAGCCGAGCAGGTGGCTGAGCGTCTGGAACGCGAGGGGCCAGGCGTACTGGGACAGCAGGTCCGTCTTGCCGCCGGCCTTGAAGGCGTTGATGGTCTGATCGGCGACCAGTTCGACGTGGTCGCGCAGCGCGTGCTGGTCGACAGCGGCGAGGGCGGCGGTGTTCGCGGCTCGGTAGCGGGTGTGCTCGGCGCCGGCCGAGCGCAAGGCGTTGGGACGCCACTCCATCATCGGCCGGACGGGGCAGGTGTCGGGGACGGAGGTCTGCCACTGGCGCGGGTCGGCGGGGAAGCGTTGCGGGTCGCCGAGGATGCGGCGGGCCTCCTCATAGCCGACGACCAGCGTGGCGGGCACGCCCGGGGCCAGGTCCACGGGGACCAGAGGGCCGAACTGCTCCCGCATGCGCTGGTAGGCGGCGTGCGGATTCTGGGCGAAGTCCGGTTCGTACAGGGGGATGCGGCGGGTCGCGGTGCTCACGGTCGGGGCTCCAGACGGTGCGCGAGACGGGCGAGGTATTCGGTGAGCTGGATCAGGGCCTGCATGCAGGACGCTCGCTCGCGGGCATCGCACACGGTCAGCGGCGTGTGTCCCTCCAGGGCGAGGGCCTCGTGGACTTCTTCGAGCGGGTGGCGGGGCGCGCCGTCGAACTGGTTGACCGCGACGGCGTAGGGGACGCCGTTCTCTTCGAGGAGGCCGAGGATTTCGTGGGAGGCGTCCAGGTCGCGGGGGTCGACGAGGACCAGGGCGCCGAGGGCGCCGATGATCAACTCCTGCCAGAGGAAGCTGAATCGGGCCTGGCCGGGGGTGCCGAACAGGTAGAGCACGAGGTCGTCGCTGAGGTGCTTGCGTCCGAAGTCCACGCCGACGGTGGTGGTGGACTTGGCAGGCGTGCGGGCCAGATCATCGACGAGGGCACTCGCCCCGGTGATGGTCTCCTCCATGTGGACCGGAGGCACCTCGGACACGCTGCCGACGAAGGTGGTCTTGCCCACGCCGAAGGCTCCGGCGACCACGATCTTCGCGGTAGCCGTCACCGTGCGCGCGACGAACCGGTCACGCGTGAGCGCGGAGTCCATGGAGAACCCTTTCGATGAGTAAGACCGGGGGCCTGTCGTCGTCCTGGCCCTGGGCGAGGGTCATCAGTCCGTGCCCGATGAGGTCGGCGACGAGAATCCGGGTGGTCGAGGGCGGGAGGGCGAGTGCGGACGCGATCTCGGCGACGGCCAGCCCCCCGCCTTGCGCGGGTGCGAACAGGGCAAGCACGCGCCGTGCGTCCGGGGGGAGGCCGGGACGGGTGCCGGTCGCGGCGAAGACCAGGCTCTCCAAGCGCACGTCCTTGCTGGGGCGGGTACGTCCGCCCGTGCGGACGTAGGGCCTGACCAGATCCGGGTCCTGCCGCGGCCTGCTCATGCCAGCGGTGCTTCCGTGCCGTCGGCGATGCGTGTCTGGACGCCCAGCTGTTCGCCCACGCTCGCGGCCAGGCGCAGGGCGGCCTCGCTGATCACACCGATGTCCGCGTGAGGGCTGTCGGTGCGGACGGCGAGCATGGTGTTGTCGCCAGCCGGGATGAGAAGGGAGATGTGGTCGACCGACTCCATGACGAACTGGCGGACGCCCCCGCCTTTCGTCTCCCGGTCGTAGGCCCGCGATGCTCCCCACAGAGTGGAGGCGATGGCCGAGATCTTCTCGGCGCGCTCGCGCGGCAACTGGTCGGTGTAGGCCGGGCTCATGCCGTCCGCGGCGACCAGCACCGCGTATTCCACGCCGGCGGTCTCCTCCAGGCTTGCGAGGAGCCAGCCGATGTTCTTGTCGGTCATGCGTCGTGTCCTTGGTCGTTGTCGGCAGCGGGGACGTGGGCGCCTTGCTCGGCGCGGGCGCGCTGGGTGCCACGGGCCCAGGCGGCGATCACGCTCGCCCGACCCGGCTCGGCGTTGGCGGGGCGGGGAACGGGAGCGGGGGCGGGTGCGGCGCGGCGGCTGCGCACCGTCAGTCCGCTGGCGGTCGTGCGGGCAGCGGAACGCTCCCGGTCGGACTCCCCGGCCGTCGGTGGGACGGGGGTGAGCGCGGGCTGTGTGGTTACCGGAACCGGGGCGAGCGCAGGGAGCGGGCTGGAAGGGGCGGACGCGAGACGAGCTGGAGGAACCTCCTGTGCCGCCTGCGAGATTGCCGGCGACGCCTGGGGCGCCGTGGTGAGGAGCTCCTGGGGCAGGGTGAGGAGCGCGCGGGTGCCCAGCAGGGAGTTGGGTGCCTGGACATCGATGCGGAATCCGTAGGCGCGCGCGAGGGCGGCGGCGACTCGGAACCCGGTCTGCGGCCGGGCACCGAGCTGCGTGATGTCGTCCGTGCGCTGCCCGGTGAGGATGTCCCGGGCGCTGTCGAGCTGCTCCGGCGTCATCTGCAGGCCGCTGTCGTCCACGAAGACGGTGACTCCGTGGTGGCCCTGTTCGAAGGACACGTGCACTCTCGACTGTGGTGGCGAGAAGCGCAACGCGTTGTCCAGCAGGAGTGCGAGGGCGTGCACCACAGGCCCGACCACGCGGGTCTTCACCGCGACGGTGAGTTCCTGGGGCTGTACACGCTGGTAGTCCTCGACGTAGCCCATCGCGGCTCGCACCACATCGGTCAGCGTCGTCGTGGGCCAATGCCGGGTCAGCTTGCCGCCGGCCAGAATGGTCCAGCCCTGGGCGACCAGCAGCATCTGCTGCACGGTGTGGTCGATACCGGTCAGCGTCTCGAACGCGGCGTCGTCCTCGTGCTCGCGTACGCCCTCGCTGACCTTGCGGCTTGTCTTAGCGGCCATGCCCACGAGCGCCGACGACACACCGCGCACTGCGGCCTCCGTCGACCGCACGGCAGTGGCACGGACACGCGCGATCTCTTCCTGCGCGGCGGTGTGCGAACGCCGCAACTCCTCCGCCCCGAGCGTCTTCGCCTGCTCGATCTCCTGGTGCGCCGCGTACTGGATGTCGCGGACCACCGCCTGGACGACTCCGGCGGTGCCCTTGACCACGTTGGTCAGTTGCTCACCGATCACGGTGCCGGCCAGTTCGGGTGCGGGGGCCGGCACCGTGATCCGACCGCCCGACCGGTGGATCTCGGGCAGCGTCTCGTCGACCAGCTTCTGCAGGGCCCCCTCGGTGGCCTGTTGGTCGCGGGCCAGGAGGTGTGCCTGCCGCCGCGTCTTCTGCCAGCGGTGATGGGTAACCCAGGCCGCTGCCGCAGCGACTATGGCCGCAGCGGCGAGCACGATGAACATGATGGTGGCGGTCGCGTTCATCAGACACCCACCGCCAAGAGCACGCCAGCCTCGGCTGCGGGCGCCCCCGCGTCGAGCTGCTGCAGTAGGAGCGCGGACCCGATCACCCCGATGTGGCTGTACGCCTGCGGGAAGTTGCCCAGTTGTCGCCCAGTGGCGGGGTCGTACTCCTCGGCGAGCAGGCCGAGGTCGGTGCGCAGGGCCAGGAGCCGGTCGAAGAGCGCGTGGGCTTCGTCCAGGCGGCCGGTCAGGGCGAGCGCGTCGACCATCCAGAACGAGCAGAGCAGGAAGGTCCCCTCGTCACCGTTCAGGCCGTCGAGCCCGATGCGGTCGCCGGCGGTGGGGTATCGCCGTACGAGGCCGTCCGGGGTGGACAGTTGCTGGCGTACTACCTCCACCGTCCCCAGCACACGGGGGTCGTCGGGCGGCAGGAATCCCACCCGGGGGATCAGCAGCAGGGCGGCATCGACCTCCTGTGATCCGTAGGACTGGGTGAAGGTGTTGCGGACCGGGTCGAATCCGCGCGTGCACACCTCCTGGTGGATGGCCTCGCGCAGTTCAATCAGGGCGAACAAATCGGCGTCCAGGGCGCCGGCTTCGACCAGGCGGATGGTCCGGTCGATCGCGGCCCAGGCCATGACCTTGGAGTGCACGAAGTGGCGGCGCTCACCTCGGATCTCCCAGATTCCCTCGTCGGGCGTCTGCCACCGCTCGGCGAGGTGCTCGACCAGCCGCTGGTGCAGGACCGCGGTGTCGCCACAACGGGCCACCCCGCTTTGGTGGGCGAGGTACAGGGTCTCGATCACATAGCCGTACACGTCGAGCTGCAACTGGTCCACAGCCCCGTTGCCGATCCGTACCGGGACGGAGTTCTCGTAGCCGGGCAGCCACCGCAGCTCCCGCTCCGGCAGATCCCGCTCCCCGGTGATCCCGTACATGATCTGCAGGTTCTCCGGATCTCCGGCCACGGCCCGCAGCAGCCACCGCCGCCACGCCTCGGCCTCCTTCCAGTACCCCGAACCGAGCAGGGCGCCCAGGGTGGTGGAGGCGTCGCGCAGCCAGGTGTAGCGGTAGTCCCAGTTCCGGTCGCCACCGATCTCTTCCGGAAGCGACGTGGTCGGCGCTGCGACGATTCCGCCGCTGGGGGCGTACGTCATCGCCTTCAGGGTGATCAGCGACCGGACGACTGCTTCCCGGTGCGGGCCGGCGTAGGTGCACTGGCTCGTCCAGTCCTCCCAGAATGCGAGGGTCGCGGCGAGCGCCGCGTCGGGATCCGGGATCTCCGGCGCGACACCGTGGGAGGGCCCCCAGCTCAGCACGAAGGCGACGCTCTCGCCGGCGGTGACCGTGAAGGAGCTGACGATCGCGCCGTCCTTCTCAACCTGCCCGGTGGACGTGTCCAGCCACAGGGCATCCCCTCCGCCCTCAGCGATCATGCGTCCGCCCAGCTCATGGATCCACGGGCTGACCCGGCCGTAGCCGGGGCGGGCGCGCAGCGTGGAAGCCATGGCGATCTGGCCAGCCGTTCCCTCCACGATCCGGATGACCTGCGGTGCCCCGTCGCGCGGCGGCATAAAGTCGGTGACCTTCGCACTGCCGGAGGGCGTCGTCCAGACCGTCTCCAGCACAAGGGACTCACCGACATAGCGCCGCGCGGCAGTCGCGCCCGCTCCCCCCTCGTACGCAGCGGCCGGGGCCATGCGCCACGCGCCGTGCTTCTGCGTGCCGAGCAGCGCAGCGAAGGGGGCCGGCGAATCGAAGCGGGGCAGGCACAGCCAGTCGATCGAGCCGTCGTCGCAGACGTGGGCACTGGTCTGCATATCGCCGATCAGGCCGTAATGCTCGATACGCGGAAGGCGTTTCATCTTGAAGATCTCCGTTAGACCCCGCGAATCCGGGGAGGGCTTCAGGGCCGTCGAAACGGCCGGCGAACTGTCGGTGAGGCGAAACTCCGGTGGTCACCGGTGAGGCGGCGACTCGCTCCGCGCCGCGGCGGGTTCCTCGTCCGCCGACGGCGGACTGATTGCGCGATCACCGCGGAGAACCAGCCATGTCGTGGGACCAAGGATCAGGACGATCAGAACCGCCCCGGTGACAGTCATGTCCGGGGCACCGACGCAGCCAGGACAAGACAGGCGAAGGCGACCGCGAAAACTGTGCCGCGCAGCAGGTTGATCGACGGCGTCCACCAACGCCGTGCCCGCTGCCGCATCGCACGGTCGGTGCCGTGGGCCTCCGCGGTCGCCACGAGTTCCTGGGCTGCCTCGGCCAGTTTGACCAGATGCACCCTGCTGGGCATGTAGCCGTCGGGCACCGCCGCCGAACCGAGCTGCTGTGCGCGGCGCAGCACCGGCTCCTCCTTCGGCACCATGACACCGAGTCGATCGATGTGACCACGCAGACGCATCGCAAGCTCTTCAACGTCAGCAGCGGTCTCCGGCAGCGGCGAGTCCTCGTCCAGCACGAGCGCCACTGTCTCCGCCGCGGCCACCGCTTGATCGCGCTGCGCAGCCGCCTCAACAGCGACCCGGCCCTTCCTGTTGGACGCGACGCGTTGACAGGCGTCCTGGCGGGGAGCCAGCGAGAGACGCATGACACAACTCCTGTTCAGATCAGGCCAAGTTGACCGGGGTCGTCGTGCAAAGTGAGTGATCCGGTCGCTACGTTGAGCGAACCGTGAATCCCCGCTGGGGGGTATGCCTGCGCGGCCCCCGAGGCCGTCAAAGGCGTCAAAGATCATTTCGGAACCGAGGGGCAGCCCATGGCCCGAATGCGAAACGTCGCCCTCGCCGCACTTCTGCGCGAAGCGGGCTGGTCCCAGCCGCAAGCAGCCGCAGCGGTCGCCCGGGTAGCCGCAGAGAGCGGGGTGCGTGAGCTGGAAGCCATCTCCCGCTCGCACATCGCCATGTGGGTGCAGGGCACGCAGCCGAGCGGTCAGGCGCCTCATATCCTTCGCGAGACGCTGTCCCGCAGGCTCGGCCGCCGCCTCACCCTGGCCGACCTCGGGCTGGAAGGTGAAGCGACAGGCAAGACCGACAGCGGTTCCGACTGGAGCGTCGACACTCTGACCGTGCTGGCCGAGTTGGGAAGCGACGACCTCGATATGCACCGACGCAAGTTGCTGGCGACCGCCGCGTACTCGGCCGCCGGCCTCGCCTTGCCCACCGCCTCGTGGTGGGCAGCCGCTCCTGCCGCGGCGGCGAAGCGCCCAGCAGTCTCCTCCCGGCTGGTGACACAGGCCGACATCGATGATGTCCGCGATCTGACGACCTTCTACTCCGCGCGTGACCAACAGCGCGGTGGAGCCTCGGGACGCTCGGCCCTCGCTGGCCACCTTCGCGACGAAGCGGTGCCCCTCCTCGGCAGCAGGTTCCGCACGGAACAGCTTCGCCGCGACACCTACTCGGCCGTGGCGGAGATGACCTACCTGTCGGGATGGATGGCCTTCGACGCCTCCGAGCACCGCACCGCCCAGCGCTACCTCACTCTCGCCGCCCGCATAGCGGCCGAAGCGGGCGACGAGCCGCTCGGCGGCCACATCCTGCGCGCCCTCGCGCACCAAGCCGTGGACCTTGGACACCCCCGCCGCGCCCTCGCCCTGGCCGACGCCTCCATGACCCGCGACCGCTACGGCCAAGCTAGCCACCGCGAGAAAGCCCTGCTCGCGATCGTTCACGCACGAGCCCTCGCGGCCGATGGCGACCGCGCCGGCACCCTCGCCGCCATCAGCCGCGCAGAGCGAGACCTCTCCCGCGCCGACAACAACGACGCTCCGAGCCGCGTGAGTTTCTTCCAGGAAGCCTCCCTGGCCCACGAGACAGCCTGCGCCTTGCGCGACATGGGCCAGCCACTGGACGCAGAGATCCACTTCCAGCGCAGCGTGGCCACCCGCCGCCGCCAGCAGTACGCCCGCACCCACAGCGTGACCCTCGGCTACCTCGGCGCCGTCCAGGTTCAGCAGGGACGCCTCGACGAGGCGTGCGCCACCTGGAACCAAGCCCTCGACGCCATGGCTGGCGTCCAGTCCGGCCGCGCCCGCGACGTCATCGTCCGCATGCAGAGCGACCTCTCGCCCGTCCGGAACCGCGGCGGTCGCCATGTCGCCGAACTGGACCGCCGGACACGGGACATGCTGCGCACCATAGGCTGACCACAGAGCAGGATCGCGGCGCTGGCCGGAGGCCGCCGCGCACGCTACGCCGAGGGAGAGGAACGAACGCCGATGCCGACGTACGAGATCGAGTCGATCGCAACAGTCGTCGGGGGCCACACCCGCGTTCAGGACGACTACCAGGGCGGAGTCGAATCGATCATCCGGCTCGACGACGCGTACCCCCTCGAAACGCTGCAGGGAATCGAAGAGTTCTCCCACCTGACAGTGACGTGGCGCTTCCACCTGGCGCGACCCGAAGACATCGAGCTCCACGCACGCAGCCCACGGGGAAACCAGAACTGGCCGGCGACCGGTACGTTCGTCCACCGCAACCACCGGCGCCCCAACCAACTGGCGATCAGCTACCCGCGGTTGCTCAATGTCGAAGGCCGGGATCTGCTGGTCACCGATCTCGACGCCGTAGACGGAACGCCCGTGATCGACCTGGCACCATACTTCGAGCAGATGGGGCCTCGGGGCCCGATCCGTCAGCCCGCGTGGCCTGGCGAGATGCTCGAACCGAATTACTGGGCGAAGGCAAGCGAGCGACCCTCGGAGCGCCCTGCGTAACGGGAGTGACTGAGCTGTGCTGCTCGTCGTTTGGCTGGTCGGGGACCAGCTGGAGGTCTGAGCCCTCGCGTAGAGGAACTCACACCACGTCTCCTCGGCGCTGCTCTCGCGCGTATCTGAGATCGCATGGACAAGCCGGATCCCGCGACCGGATTCACCGTCGGGTCCGGCTTCCTTGGAGGCAGCGGGAGCAGGGAGCGCGCGCGATCCGTCCGCACGCAGCCGGTGAGGGGCAGCCAGACGCCGTCGTGGGGAGAGCGAGACGACACCAGATCTGCGCGCTGGCGGCACTGCAACCATCACGCCCTCCCCTCAGGGATCTGGAACATGCACCAGGTCGTCCTGCCGTCTTTGCTGACTCCCCACTTCCAGGCGAGGGCGGCGACGAGGAAAAGGCCGCGGCCGTTCTCGTCGGCCACGTCGGCGGAACGCAGCCGTGCCGGACTCGGGGTGCCGTCGGTCACTTCGATGCGCAGTTCATAGGGGGAGCGCCGCACCCTGAGCCCGACCGGTTGTCCTTTGCCGTGCTTGATGGCGTTGGTGACCAACTCGGAGACGGCGAGCGTGGCGTCGTCGCTCAGCGTGGTCAGGTCCCAGTGGCACAGCTGGGTTCTGGTGATCCGCCTCATCTGCCTGATGAGGTGCTCAGCTGGGAGGAAGTCGACCTCGAAGCCGCCTTCGTCCGCCTGGTCCCGGACTGCGGCCGCAGCGGCTGCGGCGAGAGACGTGGGGGACGTCGTCGCTACCGTGGCGAGCGTTCGGACTCGGTCCGTCATCATCCCGCCTCCGAGAGCATGGGCGTACGGACGGAGGTGGGGGCGGGCGTGAACCCTCGCAGCATAGGAAACAGGGGCTGCCCAAGGGCGCGCCAGAAGAGCCGATCGCCAGTGAAGGCACGTCGCGCGTGAAGCCAGCGTTCGTTGTCCAGCAGGTACCCCTGACCGGGAGCCAGGGCGAGGCGCATCTGATGACGTCCGGCTGCGGCTCGCAGCCGCGGGAGGTAGGGCTGAATGATCGGGTTCCAGCGCGCCAGCCCGTCGAACCGCAGGCGCACGGACACCCTCAGATCGTCGTGGACGGTGAACACCTGCGTGGCATGACCGTCTCCGGCCCCGAAGAACGCGGTGCGCGGTTGTGCCAGTGCGACCCCGGCTTCTCGCTCGCCGGTGAAGAGGTCGGCGTGCACGGCCTGCCCGTCGGTGAGCAGGCACTCCCCACCCGCCGCGGCGGCTTGTCCGCACACGAGGAGCATCAGACGGGGCGGATTGGGGGTGCCGGAGCGTTCGGTGTGCGGATCAAGCGGGCCGTTGCCGAACCCGGCGAATCCCGCCCGGTGCGTGTGGCGGCGGGTGTCGCGGATAGTGGTGAGGCCGTCCGAGTCGCTGTCGCGGTGCGGCACCAGATTCATGATCCGGGTCGCGAAGGAGAGCACGGCAGTGCGCGAAGCGAGACCGTCGACAGTGACCAAGCCCGTGTCCCGCAGCCGCCCTGCGATCTTCTCCTCGGCTCCCGGCACAGCCAGATCGACGTGGTTGCGCACGAAGACGTCGGCGTACGGCTGATGAACTCGGCGCATCACGGATCTCCTTGGCTGCGATGGATTGGTCCCACTGTTCGGCGCCGCTGGACCGGCGGTAAAGCGACAGATTGTCGACTCGGGCAATTCGCCCACGCCCGGCTCGCGCCACGGACCGCGTGCTACGTTCCGACCACCCCCGGCCGTACGTGCAATCCGAGGAGAGCGATGGCGTACACGCCCCCCACCTGGCCCGTCTCCGTTAAAGGCGTAGCCGTGGACAGCCACCGACGCGTACTGCTGCTGAAGAACGAACGCGAGGAGTGGGAGCTGCCCGGAGGCCGACTCGAACCCTCGGATGGCACACCAGAGTTGGCATTGGAGAGGGAGATCGAGGAGGAGACCGGCTGGGCGGTCAAGGCCGGTCCTCTGCTGGACGTGTGGATCTACCAGCCCCTGCCTGTGACCATGCCGGAGCGGCGAGTCGTGATCGTCACCTACGGCTGCAGCGTCCTGACCCCGGACAAGACCCCCCTGGTGAGTCACGAGCACAAGCAGCTCGGCATGTTCACCGCCGACGAAGTGCCCGGCCTGACCATGCCGGACGGATACAAGCAGTCCATCGCCGCCTGGTACGCACGGATGTGACCGACCATGGACAGCGCGATGGCGGCACGGCGCTCGCAGCACACCCTGTGGCACTGGGCAACTCCACAGGCCGAGGCAGTCCTCGCCACCCGTGATCTCGGGGCAATCCTGCGCTTCCACCGCGCCGTGCACGGCATGAACCAGTCCGAACTCGGTCGGCTGCTCGGCTACGACAAGACGTACATCTCGCTCCTCGAACTGGGCAAACGGAGCCTCGAAGACATCGGCTCTCGCCGGCACATCGCCGAGACCCTGCGTTTGCCCCTGCACGTCGTCGGCGTCACCGATCCGGCGGACACCGACCACCGCGCCATGCTCCAGTTCGGCGAGTCCACAGTCCGCCTCGCCGAGATCGCCCGACAGTCCGGGCACGCCTCCGAAGCGGTCGCTGAGCTGTGGCCCCTGGTCGCCCGGCTCGAAGCACGAATGGAGGACGGGCACGCAGAACGCGACGTATTGCACCTCCTGGCCCGAGCCCGTGTCGGCCTTGGCGTCGCCCTGGGCAACGTCCTGCCGGAGGAACGACTGAGCACCGCCGCCCGCTGGACGGCAAAGAGCATCGACATCGCGCGCTACTTCGGCGAACCGGCCTTCACCTCCTACGTGCTGCGCATGCACGGCAACGAGCTGCGCAAGGCTCGCCTCCACGGAGCCGCTGTCGACCGTCTGCAGCACGCGGCTGCCATCGCACCGCACCACGAGGCGAAAGCAGCCGTACTTCCGCTGCTCGCTCGTGCGGCCGGCGCCCTCCGGAACCAGTCTCTGTTCGACGAGGCAATGCAGGAGACGAACCGGCTCCTCGAGGAGACCGAACACACGTCGTTGTTCAACCCCTACGCCCTGCACGAGATCCGACTTCGAGGGCTGATGGCCACCGGCAGGACCGACATCGCCGTACAACTGGTCGAGCAGGGCAGTCCTGTACCGACGACCACGGTCGCCCCACAATGGCGCGTGATCGAGCTCATCACCGTGGCCCAGGTACGGCTGGCCGCTGACGACTGCGGCGGCGCCGCGCAGTCCCTGCACACCGCCGTCGAGGAAGCGGTCCGCCAGCGCCTTCCTCACCAATTGCAGCGCATCGTGCGCGCGGCGCACCGCCGGCTGCCGGAGATCAGGGAAGTCGCGGACCATGCCCTGGACCGGATTCGGCAAGAGTTGGCCGCCTGACTTGATCTCGTCCCGGAGCAGCACCGGCTGGCCTCGGTTGCCCGACTTGAGGAACGTGGTCATGGGCCCATCGCACCGCGCTGCGAGGCCGTCTACCAGGGGAATCCAGAGGGGGAAAAATCTGTCAAGGGGGGAAAGCCAGGGGGGAATTGGGGCCATGATTGGATTCCGCCCACGACAGAGGTCACACTCATGCCAGATCCGTTCGCCGAACTGTTGCTCCGGCTCCGGACGGACGCAGGCCGGACGCAAGAGCAGCAGGCAGACGCGATCAACGCTGTCTCCGGCCGGGACACCATGACTCGCCGGGAAATCAGCCGCTATGAGAAGTTCGAGAACGTCCCTACGAACCACACACTCGCCCACATCGCAGCGGCCTCCGGCGTCCCCTTCGAAGAACTACTACGGGAGGCCAAGGCCGCCCGCGCCCGACGGAGGAGGGGGAACGTCCGTGAAGAGGAGGACCAGGACGACGTGAAGCGCCGCAAGCTGCTGGGCAGCGCCGCCATCGGCGTCAGCGCGGCTGCCGAGCCCTGGGGGCGGCTCGCCTTCGCGCTCAGCAAGGGCTCCCGCATCGACACGCCCGCTGCGATCGCGCTCATCAACCGAGCTGCTGACCTGCACGTCCAGGAACTCAATCTCAGTGCCCGCCGCCTGCAAAGCACCGTTGAGTCCCACCTTGACGCGATCACCGCAGCCCTGCCTCACGCCGGCGAGCACGAACGGCCGCTCACCATCGCAGCCGGGGAAACCGCCGCCCTTGCCGGATGGGTGGCCTGGGACCTGGGCGAGTACGACAAGGCTGGCGCCTACTACAACGTCACGACTGAGTGCGCGGCGAAGGCCGGGCATCCTCCCCTCAGGGCCTTGGCCCTCACCTACGCCAGCTACGGGGCTCCAACACCGAAGAGGAAGCTGGAACTCCTGTCCCAGGCTTCCCAGGATGTGCGGGGCCACGGCAACGCCACGGCCGCAGCCTGGGTCCTCGGAAGGCACGCGGAGGAATCAGCCGCGGCCGGCGACGAGACAGGAGCGCTGCGTGCGCTTGACCGAGCATGCTTCGCGTACGACTTCGCGGACCACACCAGCGAACAGGCATGGGTCCGCTTCGTGACGCCGTACCGGATGGATTCGTTGGCCCTTTCCGTGTACGGGCAATTGGGTCGATCCGAACTCACCGCCACGGCCGACACCGCGGTCGACCGCCTCGGGGACGAACTACCGGATGGCGGCGTCGTCGTCCTCGGTGATCTCGCTGCGGCCCTGCTGTGCGGAGGCGACGTCGAACAAGGCGTCTACGTGTCGCGCCAGTTCACGGCCGCCTCCCAAGCCAAGCCCAACACGATGGGCAAGGAACGCGCCGCGAAAATAGCCGCTTGGCTCCCCGACAGTGAGCGGGAACTCGCCCATCACTTGCGGCAGTTCGCGTCCTGAATCGATCCCCTCGTACACGGGCGAGCTAAGGACACGAGCGCCGTCACGCGACACGTCGCTCGTCAGTCCCGCGTTGTCTCCTCAACAACCCACGACAGGTACGCCTCCGACCCGCCGGTCACGGGCAGCGTGATCCACTGGGGGACGTCATACGGGTGCCTCTCGGACAGCCACGCCTCCAGCTGCGGGAGACGGTCTGTCGTCGTCATGTACGAGATACGCCACTCTCGCGCCGTCTCGACCTCGTTCTTCCACCAGTAGACGGCGGTGATCGGCCCGTCGATGTGAACGCCCGCTGCCAACTTGCTCTCAACCGCACCCCGTGCCAGCTCCCTTGCCTGGTCCTCGGTGTCGATGGTTGTCTGCGCGATCACAATCTCGTTGGTCATGCAACTACCTCTCCAGCTCGTGTACCACGACCCTACCCAGCCGCCTCTCGTACTCGCCCGCCTCTCCGGCGCGCCGTGCGCGGGGGCCAGCAGGTCAGGCGACGGCCTGAGCTGGCACGATCGCTGCATGACTGAGGGTGGGGAATCCGTACCCGAAGCAGCGCCTGTGACGCTCACAAGGCCCCAGGTCGGTTCGACCGCGTCGACTGTTCCCGGCACTGCCACGTCGCGCAGCAGGGACAGGGGCAGTACGCATAGGACGGAGCCGATGCCGTGGGAGAGCCCGAAGTTCCCGTGTCCGGCGGGGTAGCCGGTGTGGGGTCAGCCAGTGGGCGCGACGCTCATCCGCCACGGCGGCAGTCCGGCCGGATCGAGCAGGGGCCGGTCAGGTGCACCACGCAGGCCAGGACGACCCGGGTCACCTCGTGTTCGGGCTGGCGGCTCAGGTGGTACGCCCCCAGCCCCGACAGGCCCTGGACCAGGTCGAATCCTTCCACGGGAGGCCGCTTGGCGCGGTCGACGCGCTGATGGGCCTCGGCCGGACGGTTCCGGGTAATGGTGAGGGTCGCCGCGCCCAGACGCAGCCCGGATGCGCAGATACCGGCTCGATGCGCTGGCCGTGCGTTGCTTGATGAACGCGAGGGCGGGCGCACCGAAGGACCTTCCTTCACGCTGGGCTCGATGTCGGCCTGCTCCAGCATCACGGCCTGCCGAGTGCGCGGAGGCCGCCAACGTCGCACGCACGCCAGAGGGGCCAGTACTGCTCGACTTCGAGCGAGCTTCCGTCGGCCGCCCGAGTGGGATCTCGTTCCGTGACAGCCGGCGCGTTGGCGTCCTCGCGCCGACTGCGCTCCTCTACTGCCGTGTCACCGGCCCGAGGCGGTCACTGTGAATCCCCTTCACCGCCACCGGCGCCCCCACGGGCGAGTAGGTGAGACAGACCTCGCCCGCGCCGCCGAGCCCAGCCGACGTGCCACGGTCTAACCTCGGGCTTTCACGAAGGCGGCCGTCCGAAGGATGATCAAATAAGCGAGGAGTGCCTCTGAGCTGGGACGATAGGGCTTGTCGAAGGTCCTGTTCGTCACCAAGAAAGAAGCACTCCCCGGGTGAAGAAGCGTAGCGGGTCGTACCCGCCTGTCCGAGTTGAGGGCAACGGCCGTGCGGTGGTCTCGCAGGCCGGGGCGGTCCTGCTGGTGGAGACGATCCGCAAGAGCGGCGTGGATGCTGCGTTGTCGGCGGCGCTCGCGCCGTGGTGCAAGCCGCGGGCGGTGCACGACCCGGGCAAGATCCTGCTGGACCTTGCGCTCGCGACCGCTCTGGGCGGGGACTGCCTGGCCGATGTCGTGATGCTGAGGGCCGAACCGGCCCTCTTCGGGCCGGTGGCTTCCGATCCGACCGTCTCCCGCCTCATCGATACGCTTGCCGCAGCGGGCTCTCGGGCACTGGCCGCCATCCGCACCGCACGGGCCGAAGTCCGCGACCGCATATGGCAGTTGGCCGGGCCTGGTGCTCCGAACGCCGGCGGGCAGGTGATCGTCGACATCGACGGCGTGCTGGTGCTGGCCCACTCCGACAAGGAGGACGCCACACGGACCTGGAAGAAGACCTACGGGCATCATCCGCTCATGGCTTTCGTCGACCACGGACGCGGCGGCACCGGAGAGCCCGTCGCGGGACTGCTGCGGCCGGGCAGAGCGGGCAGCAACACCGCCACCGACCACGTCCAGACCACCCGCCTGGCGCTGGCCCAGCTGCCGGGGAAGTTCCGGCGCGGTCGGCGCACCCTGATCCGCACCGACTCCGCCGGCGGTACCCACACATTCCTCGACTGGCTCACCGCGCGCGGGCGGTGGCTGTCGTACTCGGTCGGCATGACCATCACCGATCAGATCCACCAGGCGGTGCTGCGGGTTCCCGCCTCGGCGTGGACGCCGGCCGTCGAGCCCGGCGGTGAGATCCGTGACGGTGCCTGGGTCGCCGAGCTCGCCGGAGATGTGCTGGACGGCTGGCCACAGGGCATGCGGCTGATCATCCGCAAAGAACGCCCGCACCCCGGCGCCCAGTTGCGTTTCACCGATGCCGACGGCATGCGCCTGACGGCGTTCGCCACCAACACCAAGGACAGCGCGATCGCCGCGCTCGAGCTGCGCCACCGCCAGCGGGCCCGAGCCGAGGACCGCATCCGCGCCGCCCGCGCCACCGGCCTTACCAACCTGCCCCTGCACGACGCCGCGCAGAACCAGGTCTGGCTGGAGATCGTCCAGATCGCCCTCGACCTGCTGGCCTGGATGCCGATGCTGGCCCTGACCGGCCCCGCCCGACTGTGGGAGCCCAAGCGCCTGAGGCTGCGGCTGTTCTGCGCCGCCGCCCAGCTCGTCACCACCGGACGGCGCCGCATCCTCCGCCTCGCCAAGCACTGGCCCTGGACCGACCTGATCACCGAAGCTCTGCAACG
>NZ_JAYWVC010000390.1:0-4101 GCF_036281785.1 Streptomyces chiangmaiensis
CCCCGGCCGGAGCCGGAGCCGGCCGGAGACGACAACGACGAGGCAAGGAATCGGTGAACTTCACGCGCTGGAGCGCCCGGCTCCCCGGAACGCAGCGCCGCGCCGCAGCGCGGACCGAGCACGCGGTCTCTCCGGACCGACGTGGTGACGGCTCCGTACCCGTGGCCCGCGCCGAGCGGCTCACCGACGACCCGCCGGGCGTGCCTGCCGTCGACGAGCTGCCGGCACGCGAGGTCCTCGACCGCATCCCGGCCCTCGTCGCCCTCGTGCACGGCCCCGATCACCGCATCGCGTACGTGAACGACGCCTATGTGGCGGCCTTCGGCCTCCGCCCTGTCGGCGAGCCCGCCCGCGAGGCCCTGCCCGAGCTGGACGAACTCGGCCTGCTCCCACTCCTGGACCAGGTTCTGCGCAGCTCCAAGCCGCGCACGGTCAAGTCCCGGAAGGCGCCGAGCGGCCGTTCGTACACGTTCACATGCACTCCGGTGGACGTGCCAGGCGACAAGGCGAGGGGCGTGCTCGTCTTCGCCGCCGACGTCACCGACCACGCCGAGGCCGCCGAACGGCTGCGGACCAGCGAGCGCGAGCAGCGGCGGACCGCGGTGACCCTCCAGCGCTCCCTGCTGCCGCAGGAACTGGAGCAGCCCGACGACCTGCGCATCGCCGCCACCTACCAGCCCGGCGGCACCGAGGCGGCGGTCGGCGGCGACTGGTACGACGTGATCACGCTGGGCGGTGGCCGCACGGCGCTGGTGATCGGCGACGTGATGGGCCGAGGCGTCCGCGCCGCCGCGGTGATGGGCCAACTGCGCACGGCCGTACGTGCGTACGCCCGCCTCGACCTGCCTCCGCACGAGGTGCTCCAGCTCCTCGACGGCCTGGCCCAGGAGATCGACGCCAACCAGATCGCGACCTGCGTGTACGCCGTTCACGACCCGAACGAGGGACGACTGGTGTATGCGTCGGCGGGTCACCTGCCGATCCTCGTCCGCGACGCGAGCGGAGCGGTCCTGCGCGCCGACGAACCCACCGGCCCACCGCTCGGCACCGGCGGCTGGATGCATGCGTCGGGCTCGGTGCCGCTGGGTCCGGGTGCCACGGCTGTCCTCTACACGGACGGCCTGGTCGAGCGCCGGGATGCGGACCTGGACGAGGGCATCGCGGCCCTGGAGAACGCGCTCGCGGGCGCCACGGGCACGCCGCAGGTGATCTGCGACCGTCTGCTCCGTTCGGCGGGCGTCACCGCGGCCCACGACGACGACGTGGCGCTTTTGGTCCTCCAGCACCCGGCGCGTCCGGGGCCGGACGGCGACCTGTTCCGGAACGCCGCCCTGGAGCTGCTCGGCGGCGTCGAGGCGGCTCCACGCGCACGTGCGTTCGCCTCCGGTGTGCTGACGAGCTGGCGGTTCCCGACTGACCTGCACGACTTGGGCGTACTGGCGGCGAGCGAGCTGGTCGCGAACTCCCTGCAGCACGGCACCCCGCCGATGAGGCTGCGCCTTCGGCGCACCGACCGCCGCCTGATCATCGAGGTGACGGACGGCGACGATCACCTGCCCCGCCGCCGCCGTGCGGAGCCGGCGGACGAGGCCGGACGGGGCATCGCGATCGTGGCGACGATCGCCTCGAACTGGGGGTCGCGTCGCACGCCGGGCGGCGGGAAGGCGGTGTGGTGCGAGTTCGCGCTGCCCCGGGGAGCCGGCTGACCGCCGGGTGAGGCCGCCCGGGTCCGGGGCACGAGGCACTGTGGCTGTGCCTGGGGCCCCGGTCGGCTTCAAGGGGCCGTCCTCACACACCGGACGGGCTGATCTCCAGTCCGTCCGTCCGGCCAGGTGCCCCCTGGGCCACCACGCGGCTCCTCGCCGGATGGTTCTGCACGGGCGTGAGCCGGCGCCCGAGCCGGACCGCAAGGACCGTGATGCCCAGCGAGAACAGCAGGAACGTCACGACGTACGGCACCGGCAGCGACGCGGCCAGCGGACCGCCCACCGCCGGACCCACCGCCAGAGCGAGCTGCTTCACCAGGGCGAACGCCGAGTTGTACTGACCCGCCATTCCCGACGGCGCGAGATCCGCGACCAGCGGGGCGAGGGTCGGCGACAGCATTGCCTCGCCGAGCCCGAAGAGCGCGTACGTCGAGATGAACGCGGCGGTCGCCATCGTCCCGCTGCCGTGTCCGAGTCCCGCGTAGCCCGCGATCGCCCAGGCGACGGCCCAGATGAGCCCGACGGCCGCGATCACCCGCGACCGCCTGCGCCGCTCCACGAACTTCAGTACGGCGAACTGCGCCACGACGATCATCATCGTGTTCGCCGCCAGCGCGGTGCCCAGCGCGGACGTGGAGACGCCGACCGCCTCGACGCCGTACGCGCTCAGTCCCGACTCGAACTGGCCGTAGCACGCGAAGAACAGCACGAAGCCGAGTACGCACAGCTGCACCATGACGCGGTTGCCCAGCAGCTGCTTCCAGCTCGCCCCGCCGGACCTCGGCGCATCGGTCCCCGGCTGCGGCAGGTGCGGGATCCGGACCGTCGCCATGATCACGACGAGCACCAGGAAGATCGCTGCTTCGACGGTGAACAGCACGGTGAAGGACGCGGCGCGCGAGGTGTCGACGAGGTGCCCCCCGATCAGTCCACCGACACCGAGCCCCAGGTTCTGCAGAAAGAACTGTGTGGCGAAGGCACGTGAACGCGTCCGCGTGGTCGAGCAGTCCACGATCATCGTCGCCAGCGCGGGCTGCATCACGGCCTGTCCGGCCCCGAGCAGGGCCGCCGAGAGCAGCACGCTCACGGCGGTACCGGCGAGGCCCAGGCTCAAGGCGCCGACCGCGGCGACGACCAGGGCGGCGAGCAGCACCGGAAGGGGGCCCCGCCGGACGATGGCCCGCCCGGCGAACGGCAGCACGACGAGCGCGGCCACGGCGAAGACGGCGAGCACGAGACCCGCCGTCGCGGCGCCGAGATCCCGTACCTGGGCCACATAGACGTACAGGTACGGGACGGTGAAGCCGAGGCCGAACGCGCTGAGTGCGTTGCCTACATGGATCCGGGGCATCGCTGCGCCCATCGCTCTGGTCACGTTCACCTGCCTTGGAAAGGAGGGTCCGCCCGAGTGCACGACCAGCAGGTCTCACCTCTGAAACAGTTAACCCTGAAGACTTAGAGGCTAAAGTTGATTGATTCAACATTACACTGTGAAGGACTTCAACGCCAAGCGAGTGCGTGCCATACTGCGGCCATGGGCGACACCCCCGGCGACAGCGAGCCGACCCTCGACGAACAGATCGCCGCCTACCAGCGCGAATTCCAGGGTCTGGACCCCCAGGTGGAGAAGATCGTCTCCGCGCTGTCCCGGCTGAACCGGCGCATGAACGTCGCCTACGGCCGGCAGACGGCGGAGCTCGGCATCAGCAACGCGGAGTGGGAAGTCCTCAAGGGGCTCGTCCTGTCCGGCGCCCCGTACCGCATGGGCCCGAGCGACCTGGCCAAGCGGCTCGGCCTGACGCCGGCCGCCATGACCCATCGCATCGACCGCATGGTGAGCGAGAGCCTCGTCACCCGTGAGCGCGACGAGGCCAACCGCGTCCGGGTGATCGTGGAGCTGACCTCCGAGGGGCGCGAGAAGTGGCTGGAGGCGATGCGCCTCGCCTCCCGCTTCGAGGAGGACCTCCTTCAGGACCTCTCCCCGGACGAGCGCACCGTCCTCGGCGAGGTGCTGACCCGCCTGCTGCGCCGCGTGGAGGACGCCCAACCGGACGCCGGCGGGCGCCTCAGCGACCTCGATTGACGCACGCGGAGGTTTGGCGCTGCGTCACCTGGGGCAGACTTGACAGTCCAACCCCAGATCCGTAAAGTTCTCCGAGTTGCCACGAGGCCGTAACGGTTCTCCGGCAGCACCTCCCGCCGCGCCAGCGGCAGCCAAACCACTCAGCACGATCTCCCGACGGGATCGATTTCGGCGTGCCCGAATTCGATTTCCTTCGGTGTGTGCCGACGCAGAACCACTCGAGATCCACTCGATTGGGAATCGCCGGAGAGATCCGCTAAGGTTCGGGAGGTCCGAACGGCCAAACAGCCGCAAGCACAAACCCGGTTGACT
>NZ_JAYWVC010000391.1:0-4078 GCF_036281785.1 Streptomyces chiangmaiensis
ATACGGGTCCTGGGGCAGGCGCGGCAGCAGGCGAACCCGCGCGTCGAGGACGACGACTCCGCCGGGCGTCGCAAGGACGGGGTTGAAATCGGCCTCGGCGAGCTGCGGCAGATCACTCGCCATGCGGGACACCCGCAGCAGCAGTGATTCCAGGCCCTCCAGATCGACAGGCCGCGCACCGTGCGTGCCGAACAGGAGCGGGGCGCATCGCGGGGCCGTGATCAGGTCGTGGACGTCCTGGTCGGTGAGCGGGGCGAGCCGCGCAGCGTGGTCGGCGAGCACCTCGGTGGCGGTGCCGCCCAGTCCGAAGAGCACCAGCGGTCCGAAGACCTCGTCCTGGACGACGCCGGCGAACAGTTCGGTGCCGCGCGCGGCGAGCGGCTGGATCACCACGCCCGTCATCCGACTCGCGAACCGCGACTCGAAGTCCCGGAAGGCGGCCCGTACTTGCGCGTCACCCTGCAGGTCGAGGTGGACGGCCCGCTCCTCGCTCTTGTGCAGCAATCCCGGCCAGTGAGCCTTCATCACGACCCGGCCGTCGGTGCCGCGCAGCCGATCGGCGGCGCTTACGGCGTCGCTCTCGGTCTCGGCCCAGGCCCACGGGAGTTGCGGAATGCCGTAGCAGTCCAGCAGGTCGGCGCAGATGCGCGGTTCGAGCCAGCCCCCGTCTGACTGGACGGCGAGGTAGGCGCCGGCGATCTGTTGGGCACGCCGCGGGTCGACTCCGTCGAGGTCCGGGACCGTGCCCATGGGCCGGGCGAGCCAGGCGGCGCGGCGCGCGGCGTGGGACAAAGCCCGTGCAGCCGCCTGTGGGTCCGCATACGACGGAATGGTGCCGCCGTGAGTGGCGGGCAGCAGCTTCACCGGAAGGTCCTGTTCGAGGCGTACTGCGACGACCGTCCGTGCGCGGTGGGTGAGGCCGCAGGTGAGGGCGCGGGCCAGGTCTTCACCGATTGCCGCGGCGACCGCCGTAGGTACGAGGGCCACCAGTACGGCGTCGATGTCCGGGGAGCGCAGGAGCCGGTCCAGGCAGTTCCGGAGTTGTTCCTCGGAGGCGGCGGCAGTGGTGTCGGTCGGGTTCCCCACCGCTGCACCGCGGGGCAGCACGGCGAACAGGTCGTCCATCGCCTCGGGGGCGAGCGGCGGCAGGGCAAGGCCCGCCTCCACGCAGGCGTCGGCCGTCAGGACCCCGACGCCGCCCGCGTTGGAGACGATCGCGACCCGGGTGTCCGCCGGGAGCGGCTGGGAATGCATCAAGGCGGCTGCTTCCAGGAGTTCGCCGACCGAGCGGGTGGCGGTGATGCCGGCCTGGGTGAACAGCGCCTGCCGGGTCATGGTGCGGGTGGCGGCAGCTGCGGTGTGGGAGGCGGCGGCACGGCGGCCCGCTTCGGTGCGCCCGGCGTCCACGGTCAGGACGGGGATACGTCGAGTCACGCGCCGGGCCGTACGGGAGAACGCCCTGGGGTTACCGAAGGACTCCAGGTGCAGCAGGGCGAGGTCGGTACGGCTGTCACTCACCCACCACTGGAGCATGTCATTGCCGCTGACGTCGTACTTGTCGCCGAGCGACACGAAGGACGAGACACCGATGCCCAGCCGCGAGAGGCCCTCGAGCAGTGCGATCCCGACCCCGCCGGACTGCACGGCAACGCCGGCGGTGCCCGGGCGCGGATGGTCAGCGGCGAAGGTGGCGTCGAGCCGCACCTTCGGGTCCGTGTTGGAGAGGCCGAGGCAGTTGGGCCCGACGAGGCGCATGCCGTAGGTGCGGCAGTCGGCCAGCAGATCCTGGGCCTGATGAGCGTCGAGGCCCGCAGTGACGACGAGCAGCGCCCGTACGCCTGCCTTGCCGCACTCCTCGGCGATGTCCGGGACCACAGCGGCACGCACCGCGACGACCACGAGGTCGGGTGTCCTGGGCAGAGCACCGACCGAGGGATGGCAGCGCATGCCGAGTACGGTGGTGGCACTGGGGTTCACCGCGAAGAGGCGCCCGGTGAAGCCGCCGGTATGCAGTTGGTGGAGGATGGCCCGCCCCACTGATCGCGGGGTGCGGCCCGCTCCGACGACGGCGACCACGTCCGGCCGCAGCAGCGGCTCCAGGCTGGCCACGTCGGCGGCCCGCCCGCGCTCCTCCACCGCCGAAAGGTACGTGTCGTCCTCGTCGAGTCTGATGGTGCAGCGCACCTCCGGGCCCTCGAAACGGCGTGCCGTGCGCAGCCCGAGGTCGGCGAAGAGCCGCAGCACCTCGCGGTTCTCACACAGCGCGTCGGCCGTGAACGTAGTGACACCCTGTGCACGCGCCGCCGAGACCAGGTGCTCGACGAGCAGCGTACCGACTCCCCGGTCGTGCACTTCGTCGGCGACCGCGATGGAGATCTCGGCCGTGTCGCCGGCGCCTCCGGTGTCGTACTCGGCGAGGCCTATCACCCGGCCCCGCGTCTCGGCCAGCATCGCCCGGTATCCGGGACGCTCCGCGCCGCACGCGCGGTCGGCGGCCATGGCGGCCGACCGCGGGCTGATCCCGAAGAACCGCAGGCGGAGGTTCTGCGGGGACATCTCCTCGTAGAAGCTCTGCAACTGTTCGTGATCGCCCGGCTCCGCGGTACGAACACCCACGGTGCTGCCGTCCGCGAGCAGGGCATAGACCGGGCGCAGGCTGAGCGTGTCGTCCGTCATCACGCGCCTCCTCCAGGCCTGGACACTTCGAGCGTCCAGCGGATCGGAGGGGATCACATGGGCTGTCCGGGGTGAGGCAGGGGGGCCGGTCGGCCCTAGTGCCCCGGGTCACGGCGAGCGGTGAACGGCTCTGCTGCACCATGCGGTCGACCTGGCTGCATCTCCATAGATGCGGCCGGTGATGGGGCCGGGTCGGGTGCTCCCGTCGATGACAGCCCTTGTGGGTTTTTCGGCGGGGTGGTCTGTGCCGGTCCGACGCGGTAGGACCGCATCATCTCGTTGTCCTCGTGTTCAAGCATGTGGCAGTGCCATACGAACAGCCCGGTACGGTCGAACGTCGCTTTCAGGCGTGTGACGGTCCCCGGGTAGGCGATGGCGGTGTCCTTGAAGCCGCGTTCCCATGGCTCAGCGGGCAAAGGGGCCTTCTGCCCGGACTTGCGCCGGTCGACGATCTGGAACTGGACCTCGTGGATGTGGATCGGGTGAGCATCGACGGTGAAGTTGTGGATTTCCCAGATCTCGGTTGCTCCGAGCGCCGGATTCTCCGTCACAGGGTCATCCCATCGCAGGGGGACCGGCTTCCCGTGTCCGTCGACGGTCCCGAGAAGTGCTTCTCGGGGGCCGACGTGCGGCAGAACAGCGGAGTTCTGCTCATTGAGGGAGAGTCGGCGGATGCGGTCCACGGTGCCCAGAGGTACGAGTGACGGCAGGGTCAGTCGAGATGGCTGCACGCTCGTGTCAGGCGAGGTGTGGGACTGGACGACGAACTTCAGAACCTGCCCGGTCATGCTCGGGTTCGCGGGCGCGAAGTCGGTTCCCGCTCTCCCCCCTTTGAACACGGAGTCGGGGGCCTCGTTGATGAGGTACAGAGCGGTGCCGACGGGTACCGAGGTGAAGTCGATGATCACGTCGGCGCGCTCCGCGGGAGCGATGAGCAACTGCTCGAGTTGTACGGGCGCGGGAAGGAAGCCACCTTCACTTCCCAGTTGCCAGAAGGCAAGGGCCGGGTCCGCGGGACGGCGGGCGGCGGGATCGGCGACGACCTTCAGAATGAGGAAGCGCGAATTGCACCCGTTGAGCAGACGGAATCGGTAGCGTCGGCGCTCCACGTCCAGGACTGGCCAGGTTCTGCCGTTGACCACCATCGTGTCGCCGAAGAACTCGGGATTCCAGATCGGCGGAACATCGCTGCCCGGCACGTAGGGGCCTTTGAATCCGTCGAAAGCGGCGCGTCCCGCAGGGTAGAGAAGGCTGCCGTCCTCGTAGAAGGATCTGTCCTGGATCACGAGCGGGATCTCGTAATAGCTCCGGCCCGGTGGATCTCCAGGGCGGGGGGCGGGCCCGGGCAGGACGCCATCAGGCAGGTCCCCGGGCCCCCCGCGCAGAAGATAGAAACCGGCCA
>NZ_JAYWVC010000392.1:0-4063 GCF_036281785.1 Streptomyces chiangmaiensis
TGTAAGGTTCCAAAAGTCCCGTACACCTTCTGAACTGGGCTTTCTCCGCCTGTCGTGATCTTATTCAGCTGGCGTTGCGGTACTCGTGGATGAGTCCGCCCAGGATCCTGCGCCATCACGACCTGCTGCCGAACCGGTCTCAGCAGGTCGCCTGCGGGAGCCGGCAGCGGTACTGGCGGACACCACCACAGCCGGGGTTTCAGCGTCCCCGGAAAATGCCGGTGAGCTTGCGTGCCCCCAGTCATGCTGCCTCGTCCTGAACAGGCCAGGGAGGTCCCCCACGATGAGCAGCACCTCGGCGTCCTGGTTGAGCAAGTTGTGGTAGCAGCGGAGTCATGGCCGCCCGGTGTCACCCCGAGGGTCGTTAGTGTTGCCCCATGAGCGCGTTGGACACGGCCCAGCTTGAGGCCATGATCGAAGAGGCGACCGTCGACGCCTACAACGAGGACGAGCAGCTGACCGGACTGTTCACCATGCTTGAGGAGCACCTCGACCTGCCCTTCACCACCGCGGTTCTCGGCGTCGAGGTGACCGTGCGCGGCATCGACCTCACGACGGACGGCAGGATCGTCGCCCTGTGCTCTCACGGAGGCATGCGGCAGTCGATCGGAATCCTGGATCTGCCTCTGCCCAGCCCGGCGCCCGAGGGCGCGGAGTGGATCGAGGCATACCGTCACTGGACCGGTTGAGACCGGGCACCTCACACCCACGCGGAACCGGTCTGTGTGAAAGGGCTGAACATGGCTGACGCCGTACAGGGCACGCATCGGCGCGTCGGCGAACCGTCGCTGACCGACCTCATCGAGCGCAGTGCCGAGTTGAAAGGGCAGCTGGTCGCCTTCGGGCAGAGCGCCCGCTTCGACCGGTGGTTGACTCCTCTCCTGCTGGAGGCCGCAGGGCCTGAGCGCCGTCTGGACGAGGGCGAGGCGATCCGGATCATCGACCACTTCATCCTGCGGTACCGCCTGCCGGACGGTTCGACCGTGGTGGACCGGTTCGTCGCCGGGCGCAAGGACCTCACCGCGGCCGACCGGGAGATGCTGCTCGGCTGGCGCGACCCGGTCGAGGGCATCTTCGAGATCCAGCGGAAGGAAGGGGGTGCCGTCGTCCTTCTGAACCTGGTCGACGACCTGGAGTACCTCACGTACTCGAATGTCGGGCGGGCGGCGTTCCGCCAAGTGTCCAAGGGGAGCTTCCTCCACACCTGTCTGGTACCGGTCCACTCGGCCGGCGGGGCGTGGCTGGTGTCCGGGGCGATGTCGAGCTACCCCAGGTCCAGCGCCACCGAGATCGCCCAGGTCGCCCTGCAACTGGCCACCAGCCGGCCCGAACTGGTCTTCCGCAACCCCCGGAAGGTCGAGCAGGGGTGGCAGGCGATGCGGGAGGACCGGGCCGCGTTCGTCGAAGTCTGCGGCGGCGACGAACTGGTCCTTTCGCCTGCCGAAGCCGAGGACCTCCTCAACGCCTACTACCGCCACCGCCAGGAGTCCGCCGTCGCCGCACATCCCGACCGTGCCCGGGGCAGACGGCTCCCCGGCCTGGACCTGCCCTTTTTCGAGTTGCCGCCGGAACTGGCAGGCTCGGACACCATCGGTGTCATCTACGATCAGGTCGACGGGCTCAACTTCTACGCGGACTACGGGATGCTGCGCGACCTCTTCGCAGACCCGGCGCTCGCGGGCCGCAGGCAGTACCAGGACCTGCTGCGCACCTACCTGCGCCAGGAGTCGATCGGGCCACTGCCGATCCGCCGACTGGCTGCCGCGCACCCGGAGACAGTCGACGCTGTGTTCCAAAAGCTGCTGCGGAAGCCCGGATTCACCTGGAGCGAGCACGGCGAGGCGCTGCTGCGCCGACGCAAGCCCTGGTACTACGCGAACGAGCCCCGCCCTGGTGTCTCCGTCATCGGCGACCGCCTCAGCGCGCTTGCCTGTGGGGTGCCATAACTCTCGTAGCTGCTTCGCCCTGGGACTTCGAGGCCCGCCTCCGATCATGGCATGCTCGAGCGCTGTGGCGCTCCGCATGCCCCCAGCATCCTGCGATCCGCCGGCCTCGACCCCGCACCCCGACGGTCAGGCAACGCGCCGACCTGGCGCGAGTTCCTCCGCGCCCAGGCAAGCGGACTCCTCGCGGCGGACTTCTTCCACGTCGACACGGTGACCCTGACGCGGCTGTACGTCTTCCTCGTCATGGAGGTCGGCACCCGCACCGTCCACGTCCTCGGCGTCACCGCCCACCCCACCGCCGCCTGGGCCACCCGGCTCGCCCGCAACCTGCTGCCCGACCTCGGCGAGCGCGCCACCGGCTTCCGCTACCTGCTGCGCGACCGAGACGCGAAGTACACCGACGCCTTCGACGCCGTCTTCACGAGCGAGAACATATCGATCTTGAAGAGCGCGCCGCAGGCGCCGAAGATGAATGCCCACACCCAGAGATTCATTCGCAGCGTCCGCGCCGAGTGCACCGATCGGATCCTGATCTACAACGAGCAGCACGCCCGGCGGGTCCTCGCCGAGTATGCCGAGCACCACAACTCCGGAAGGCCGCACCGGGCCCTGCAACTGCGAGCCCTTGCCGACGACCCGAACGTCATCCCGTTCCCGGCGCAGCGCGTCCAGCGTCACGACGTCCTCGGCGGACTCATCCACGAGTACAGCGATGCATCCTGAGGGAGATCACGGGGAACTGACGAACGCCCAGGTCAGAGGACATGCGGACTTATGGCGCCCCACAGGCAGCAACGACGCTCGCCGGGCTCTACGGTGCGCGGCGTCATCTCGCGGTGACGTCGAAAGGCATCACCCGAACCTTTGCCGGCTTCCATGACGCCGCCAGCCGGATCTGGTCCGGCCAACATATTCGTCGCCGTTCGCGTGGAAGACGAAGTTGTAGCTCTCGCCGAACTCGTTACTGTGGGCCGCCTCGCGTCAGAAGCTCGGGTGCGAGCGGATCTTGTCCAGGGTCGTGGCGATGATGTCCGTCGGGTTGCCACGGCGGATGAATCGGCGCGGCAGTGCGTGCACGCCAGCACCTGCTGACGCAGCGCATGAGCGCCTGTGCCCGTGGGACAGCAGCGCATCGGTTGCTCTTGGACCAGGGCCAGCAGCCGCCCACATGCACAGCGACCAAGTTGTTCTTGTTCAGCCCTCGCTCGATCAGCCGCTCAGGCGGAGGCGGCCGCATCTACCTGGCTCGACGTCGCTCCGCCTCCCGGCGTTGTTCCTCGGTGATCCACCGATCGAGCTGGGCCAGGGCTGCCGTGGCCTGCTGGACCACGACGCGGCCCGCGAAGTGTGAAAAGGCCCCCTACCCGCGTGTTCAACGCTGGTAGAGGGCCGGTTTCGAGCTGCTGGGCCGTCTCTGGGCCGTTGGAGCTCGCGTCGATCCTGCTGACCGTCATGGCTCTCGGGACTGGTGGGCTCGCATGTTGCGGTGTCGCGTATGCACGAGCGGCTCAACATGACGGTCACGAAGAGTGATAGCTCGAGTGCCACAGCGGTCGACGGCGACTACCAGAGCCAGCGGTCGAGGAACTCGGCCCAGGAGTCACGACCGCCTGCCGAGTGCTTGCAGTCCACCCGGCGAAGTCCAGGCGGCGGCCAGCGCTCAGATGGCGGGTGACGACCGGCGGTCGGTGATGAGTGTCATGCGGGCAAGCATGAGGAAGTGCTGGAGGTCACCGCTCTTTAGTGCGGCACCGTCGAGGATGGTGGTCAGCTCTGCTGCCTGTCGGGGGTCCGGAAGGCCGAGGGTGAGGACGGGGTCCGCGTCAAGGCCGCCCCGTACGTCGATCAGCCGCAGCACGATCTCGTCGCACTGGAAGATCGTGCTGCCGCAGACCGGGCTGCGCGGGTCGTCCGCGGCCATCTCGTCCTGCTGGGCGAGCAGCCGGGCCAGGCGCGTCCCGCAGCCCTTCCGAGCCGGGTAGTACAACGCGTGCCGCTCCACCTCGCGGCACTCCTGGTGGCCCGTCACATGGTGCACGGCGGGAACCGCCGCCCGTGTGAAGAAGACCCGTGCGGCCTCGTAGTCGTTGAGGTCGAGTTCCTGCTCCAGATACGGG
>NZ_JAYWVC010000393.1:0-4014 GCF_036281785.1 Streptomyces chiangmaiensis
GGCCGAGATCACCCGACCAAGGACCATGTTCGATCGGAACCGTCCTCATGATCGATAGAGATACGGCTTCTCAAGCCTTCTCGGCGCGGATCGAATAGGTGAGGGGGGTGCGCGGAGCGCCTTCAGGATGCCGGTAGCTCTCGCCGTCGTGGCGCTCAAGCGACTGGCGTTGGAGGTAGAAGGTGTGGTCGTGCTCGTGGAGGAACTGGATCCGTAGCCCAGCTCCTGCGATCGCCGAGACAACGGTCGACAGGCTGTGCCGCCGCTCGACGGTCTCGTTGTGTTCCGTCATTGCCGCCTCGTCCGCGTAGGTGCAGGGGCCTCCCGAGGCTTCCGGACCTTCATCGAAGTAGTCGTGCGTGACCGTGCTTGCGGTCTCATCGTCGAGGACGAAGCTGAAGGGATGGAACTCCGCAAGGTACAGGCACCCGGCCGGAGCAAGTAGTTCAGCGACCACCGACGCCCAGCGGCTGATGTCGGGCAGCCAGTTCAGCGCCCCGAAGCTGACGTAGACGATGTCGAAGGTCTCCCCCTCGACCGCCGAGACCGCGTCGTGGACGTCCGCGGTCAGGAAGCGTGCGTCGATGCCGAGTTCAGTCGCGAGTCGTGAAGCCGCTGTCGTAGAGGGCAGCGCCCAGATGAATGGGCACCCGCTCGTCCCAGTACGCCTTGTTCAACTCCCGCCAGCGCCCTGCGAGGTCGCCCATGAACCGGGACGATACACGGAGGGGGACGGGCACACTACGCTGCCGGACTCGCCAACCATTCGGTGGGCCGTCACGGTGGACGTCGTACCGACGGTCTCTTCGCCAGCATCTTCCGCTGCAGCCGCCTGCCCTGCGCGACCGCCAGGGGGACGGCACGCAGCCCGAACGAGGGAAGCGCGTCTGCCACGCGCGCCTGCAGTCCCCGCCAGCCCGGTACCGCGGTGACCGGGCGTGGGCGGTCCAGCACCTTGCGCACCGCGTCGACGACCTCCTCGGGCATGAGCAGTTTGCCGGAGAAGGACAGTGCCGCGGCGGGGTCGTCGAGTTTGTCGTGGAGCATCGGGGTCCAGATGCCGTCGGGGCAGACGCAGGAGATGTCGATGTCTTTGATCCCGGCCAGGCGCAGGTCGGCGAGTGTGCTCAGGCTGAAGC
Organism: Streptomyces chiangmaiensis; assembly: GCF_036281785.1. NCBI lineage: Bacteria > Bacillati > Actinomycetota > Actinomycetes > Kitasatosporales > Streptomycetaceae > Streptomyces > Streptomyces chiangmaiensis. The sequence goes on from NZ_JAYWVC010000393.1 coordinate 1,140, forward strand.
CGATCGCGGCGTGCTTGGACGCGGCGTACACCGCCTCGCCCGGGACCGCGGTCAGTCCCGCCAGTGATATGACGTTGACGATGTGCCCGCCCGTGCCCCGCATGGCCTCGATTGCGGCGACGGTGCCGTTGACGGTGCCGAGCGCGTTGACCTCCAGCATCAGGCGTCGTACGTCGGGCGGCTGCTCCCACGCCGGCCCGGTCACGAGCACGCCGGCGTTGTTGACCCACACATCGAGGCGGCCGGCCTCCGCCACGATGCGGTCCCGCGCCGCGGCGACCTGGACCTCGTCGCGCACGTCGACGGCGGCCCACGACACGTCAGGCCCGAGCTCGGCCGCCGCGGCGCACGCCGCCTCCTCGTCGACGTCGGTGACCAGCACTTGGTGGCGGCGCTGGACCAGAGCCGCAGCGATCAGCATGCCGAGGCCGCGGCCCGCCCCGGTGACCACCGCGCCGGCGCGGGAGCGGCTCATCCCCGACCGCCCTTGATCTCGCCGTAGGTGATCCCGCCGTGGACGTAGGTGGGCACCACGGGCCAGAACCGCTTCCACGGGGCCAGCGCGGTGGAGGGCAGGATCTGCAGCCAGCGCGGGTCCGCCTTGCACCGGTCGGCGAGCGTCTTCTCCTTGACCATCGAGTCGTACTGGTCCAGCGAGTCCTCCAGCGTGTTGGCGTTGGGGCATATCTCGCGGCCGAAGACCTCGTGGTAGCGGCGTACGCCGGGGATCTTGGACAGCTCCGGCTGCCAGTTGTCCAGAGAGATGCCGTTCTCCGAAGACACCCACACCCCGTCGGGGGTGTTGAGCACCAGCGAGTGGTTGCCGTCGGTGTGCCCGGGGGTCCACAGCAGCGCGACGCCGGGACCGAGCTCGACGTCCCCGTCGAGGGTGACGAACTTCTCCGGGTCGACGCCGTCCAGCCCGCCGTCGACGTACCACGCCCACTGCATCGGGTGCAGGGACTCAAGGGTCGCCAGCTCGCGGTTGTGCACCAGCATCCTCGCCCCGCCGAACAGCGGTTTGCGTGGAGCCGCCTCGCCCTCGATGACCTCGGTGGAGCCCAGGATCATCCGCGGGTCCTGTACGTGCAGGTGGTCGAAGGTGCAGAAGTCGATGTCGTCAGGGATCAGCCCCAGTCGGCGCAGCACGTCGCCGGGCTCGGCGTAATACCGCAGCACCATCCGCTCGAGCAGTTTGCCGCCGGGAACCTTGTCCGTCACCTTCTGCAGGTTGCGGTAGAACGGCGCTTTTGCGGAGCCTTCCGGCACCGTCGGCTCGAAGACCAGCGTGCGTGCCCGGCCGTCGAAGTCGTCGTACTGCACGACGATCATGCGGTTGATCATCGAGATCAGCGGGAGCGTGGGCACCGAGACGGCGTCGTGGAAGGCGTACTTCACCGGGTACGGCGCCGCGGCGATGTCAACCGACTGCACCGCGCGCACCTGGCCCTGGGTCTTGAAGCGCTCCTTGTACGCCGCGGCGGCCTCACGGACCGCCTGCAGTCGTTCTCCGCGCGGCCACACGTCGTGGACGCCGTCGAACTCGGGGATCGGTCGCGCACCGATCCCGGTCAGGTGGTCGTTTCCGGCTGTCGCCATGGGCCACTCCTCACTCTCGTCGTCGTCAGCAGAATGCCCTGTGCAGCACGGCGGGATTTGTTCCAGCGCGACAATCTCAGGAGGTGCCACGCACCCTACGGCGCACCTCGCTCGGACTGGCGCCCCACCACCGTCGTACGGCGTGGCTGAGGCCGGACTGGTCGGCGAAGCCCGCCATCGCGGCCACCTGTCCGAGAGGCAGGTCGGTGGTGGTGATGTAGCGCAGCGCGAGATCCTGCCGTACGTCCTCGAGGATCGTCTCGAAGCTGGTCGACTCCTCGGCGAGACGCCGTTGCAGCGTACGGGGATGCATCGCAAGGAGCCGCGCGACGTGACCGATCGCCGCAGGGGTGGTGCCAAGGCTCCCGGCCAGGGCCCGTCGGACGTGCGTGGAGACCAAGCGCTCCGGATCGGTGTGGTGACTGGTCAGGTAGTCGACGGCGAGCCGGCGGATCACCGCGTCGGCGCTGCGGAACTCCTCGTCGAGCAGCCGCCGCTCCACGCGCAGCGCGGCGGTCGGGCACCCGAACTTCACATCCACGCCGAAGAAGTTGGTGTACCGCGACACCGGCGACAGGGGCTGGTGCGGCAGCTCCACCGCGCGAAGGCCGGCCAGGCTGCCGACCAGAGCCATCGCCACCTGGTGAAAGAGGCCGAGCCCGAGCTCCATGGCCTGTGGGGAGTACGGCGACTCGCGCAGATCCTTCCGATAGGTCAGCGCGACCACCTCGCGGCACCCCCGCGGATCTGGTTCCACACCGACGCTCAGCGCCGAGCTGTGCACGAACAGGAACCGCGAGGCACACTCCAGTGCATCCGCCACCGTCGACGACGCCTGGATGGCCAGCGCCAGCCGGCCGAGGATGCTGAGATCCTGGCGGCAGGCCAGGCGGAGGCCGAAATCAGGGCATCGAAGCTCACGGGCGACCGCGTCGAGCATCAGGTCGTGGCTGGTGATCGGGATGAGTCCCTCCTCGGAGGTGAGCGCCTGCCAAGGGATCGCGAACCGCCCCATGAACTCCCCGGGGTCGCCGTCGAGTTCCTCGACGACGCGCGCGAAGCCGCGCAGGCTGGCGCCCCGAATCATCGCACCCACCCGGGCGATGCTAACCCCAGCGGGTGTGCGGTCAAGGAGCCTGAAGGCTGTCACCTCCTTCTCCGGTGGCGGCAGCCTGTCGCCGGAAGTCCTCGCCGAGCGCCTGCTCCTGGTCATGTACGCCTACGGCACCAACACCGGAATCAAGATCGTTGCCTTGGCGTATCCGCCCAACTCCAC
>NZ_JAYWVC010000394.1:0-4010 GCF_036281785.1 Streptomyces chiangmaiensis
AGGCACCCGACCCGGCCGTACCTCACTCGTGGGGAACGTGACAACCCCGTTGGAGTCCGTCGACGCCAAGGCGTCTGCGGCAAGCCGACCGTAAGGAAGGCCCGATTCTCCAGCGGGCGCAGGATGGCCTCAGAAGCGAATGCCGGTGGCCGAAAGGCAGCGGGAAAGCGGGACATCATGGCTGGCTCCTCCGCCGGCCGTCTCGTATAACCGGCCGGATACGGGCGGATGCCCGGACCCGAAAGGGTGCTGACGGAGGCCAGGTGAGCTTGTGGAGAGACGAAGAGAACGATGCCGGAACCGAAGGACAAGTTAGACGCCATGGTGAACGTGCAGGCGCAAGCCGACGCGGACGAGATGGCGAACGGACCGGAGGGCGACGTTCTCGAATGGCGCGACATCAACTGGCGTGCCGCCGAGGACGAAGTAAGGCGTCTGCGACAGAGAATCTTCACGGCATCGCGGGAAGGCGACCTCAAACGAGTTCGCAACTTGCAGAAACTGATGCTCCGTTCCCGTGCCAATACGCTCCTCAGCGTGCGGCGCGTGACGGAGATCAACACTGGGCGCAAGACCGCCGGAGTGGACGGGCGAACGGCGCTGTTACCTCAGTCGAAAGTCATGCTGGTGGACTGGGCGCAATTCCGTGCGAAAACCTGGACACCCCTGCCGGTAAAGCGCGTGCACATTCCGAAAGCAGGCGGAAAGAAGCGCCCACTGCGTATCCCGGTCATTGCTGACCGGGTCCTGCAGGCGCGGGTGGTCAACGCGCTGGAACCCGAGTGGGAGGCACGGTTCGAGCCAAAGTCGTATGGCTTCCGGCCTGGCCGTGGCTGTCATGACGCGATATCCGCCATCTATCTGACGCTGAAGGGCAAGAATCCTCAGCGGATGTGGGTGCTGGACGCGGACTTGAAAGCGGCATTCGACCGAATTGACCACGAGTACCTTCTTGCCCAGCTCGGCGCGTTCCCAGCCAGGGAACTGGTCAGGCACTGGCTGAAGGCCGGAGTGGTGGATCGCGGTCGGCTCGCCCCAACAGAAGAAGGTACCCCTCAAGGGGGAGTTGTCAGTCCTCTGTTACTGAACATCGCTCTGCACGGAATGGAACAAGCCGCCGGAGTCCGATACCGCAAGCTCGGCACTAACGCTGCCGAGTCGGTAGAAGGCGCACCGGCATTGATCAGGTACGCTGACGATCTTGTCGCGCTGTGTCACAGCTATGACGAAGCCGCAAAGGTCAAGGCGAAGCTCGCCGAGTGGCTACGGCCCAGAGGGCTGGCGTTCAACGAGGACAAGACGAGAATTGTCCACGCTGACTCCGGTTTCGATTTTCTGGGATTCAACGTCCGCCGCTATGACGGCAAGCTGTTGATCAAACCGAGTCCTGCGGCTCTGAGGCGAATCCGGGAACGGCTACGCACAGAGATGAAGGCCCTACGCGGGGCCAACGTCAGTGCGGTGCTGCACAAGATCGATCCGATCGTGCGCGGCTGGTCGGCCTACTACCGGACGGTGGTCTCCAGCAAGGCGTTCACCGCGCTGGACGACTACATGTGGAAGCTCACTTACAAGTGGGCTAAGCATGGCCACCAGAACAAGTCGAGGAACTGGATTGTCAACCGGTACTTCGGTCAGTTCAACAAGTCCAGTAGGAACCAATGGGTGTTCGGGGACCGGGAAACCGGTGCCCACCTACGGAAATTCTCCTGGACGAAAATCGTTCGACACCAGATGGTCCCTGGCACGTCGTCTCCGGACGATCCGGCACTTGTGGACTACTGGGCCAAACGGCGGCGCAAGGGGATGCCCACGTCTCTGGACGCGTTCGGAATGCGGCTGCTGACGCTGCAAGACGGCCGCTGCCAGCTATGCGGCGGGCTCCTGTTGTACGCCGACCACCAACCGCAAAGCCCCGCTGAATGGGAAAAGTGGATGGCGGTGATCCGGCGGGCGGTGACGAAGCAACATATCGTCCTCGTTCCAGGTCAAGGCAGGTCGGACGTGGTCCTTCGTCTCGTGCACACCTCCTGTCGACGTCGGCGCAATGCCGATATCCCAGCAGGTCTGGCTTCGCTGCGTGCCCGCGAGCCTTCGGGGCTTGCTTGAGCCGGATGCGGTTGACGCTGCACGTCCGGTTCTTAGGGGGCGGGGACGCAGTAATGCGTTCCCGCTACCCGACAAAGCCGTCCACATGGCGAAGCAGCCCAGCGGATTCACGTAGTTGAAGGAACTGCAAGGGATGGAGACGCTGGTGAATACCGGTGATCTGTGGCCCGACCCCGATGGGGCCTGGTTACGGGTACGACGGATGCAGACCAAGCTGCACCAATGGGCGGTCGATGATCCCGGCCGCAGGTTCGATGATCTCTACAACCTCGTCCATCACCCCGACTTCCTCACCGTCGCGTGGGAGAGGGTGCGGGGCAATAAGGGGGCACGCACCGCCGGCGTGGACCGGGTCATCCCGGCCTTCATCGCCGACGACGCCGACATCGTGGCCTTCCTGAAGAACACGCGGGAGCAGTTGAAGGCCCGTACGTTCACTCCTCTGCCGGTGAGGGAGCGCATGATCCCCAAGCCTGGCAGCGGAGGAAAGCTCAGGAGACTGGGGATCCCCACCGCGATGGACAGGCTCGTGCAAGCCTCGCTCGTGCTGGTCCTGGAACCGATCTTCGAGGCGTCCTTCAAGCCGGTCAGCTACGGCTTTCGCCCCGAACGACGAGCCCATGACGCCATCGCCGAGGTGCACCATTTCGGCTCCAAGGGATACCACTGGGTGCTGGATGCGGACATCGAGGCATGCTTCGACAACATCGCGCACTCCGCCCTGCTGGAACGGATGCGCCGACGAGTCGGAGACAAGCGGGTTCTCGCCCTGGTCAAGGCATTCCTGAAGGCGGGCATCATGTCCGCCGACGGCGAGACCAGGGACACGAACACCGGCACGCCCCAAGGCGGCATCGCCTCACCGCTGCTGGCGAACATCGCTCTCTCGGCGCTGGATGAACACTTCTGCGCCAAGTGGGACGCTCACGGCAACGGCGGCAGGCGGACAGCACACCGCCGACGCAGAGGCGCCACATACCGGATCGTCCGCTACGCGGACGATTTCCTGATCATGGTGTGTGGCACCCGAGCCCACGCGGACGCGCTGTGGGAGGAGGTCTCGGCTGTGCTCGCCCCTTTGGGGCTCAGCCTGTCCGAGGCCAAGACCCGTGTCTGCCACATCGACGAGGGCCTGGACTTTCTCGGCTTCCGCATCCAGCGGAGACGCAAGAAGGGCACCATCGAGCACTACGTCTACACCTACCCGTCGAAGAAGGCGCTGGCCTCCATCACGGGCAAGGTGCGGGCGGTGACGGACAAGAGAGGTCAGCGGACCCTCGCCGACCTGCTTCGCCAGCTCAACTCGGCGGTGCGGGGCTGGTGTTACTACTTCCGGTTCGGGTCATCCACGGCCACGTTCCACTATCTCGACGACTTCTGCTGGCGTCGGGTGACGTTGTGGCTGAGGAAGCAGCATCCCGGGATCGACTGGAGGACTCTGCGGCGCCGCTATCTGACGGGTGAACCCGGCTGGCGGCCCGAGGAGGACGGGATCACGCTGTTCGTCCCGCAGCGGGTGAAGGTGACCCGCTATCGCTGGCGCGGATACAGCATCCCAACACCGTGGGCGAAGGCCGCGACGGCGTGAGCCGCGCGGTCCAGCGGGAGTCCGTGGAGCGCCGGATGCGGTGAGAGCCGCATGTCCGGTGCGGAGGGCGGGCCGGGGAAACGGGCTGGTCGCAAGGCCAGTACCGCGCCCCGGTCCGACCCCTACTTCACCGCTGATCCCGTCGCAGCGGGACGGTGGAGCTGAGGGCAGCCTGATCCGGGTGGTGCCGGGGAGGGTGGGAGCAGCCCTGACAACGCCGGGACGTGCCAGTACTGCCGGATGGTGCGGGTCCGGCTAGGTCTCCTTGGTGTTCACCAGCCACTGACGCCCGTCGATGAGTTCGCGAACCGCA
>NZ_JAYWVC010000395.1:0-3956 GCF_036281785.1 Streptomyces chiangmaiensis
ACGACAGATGGGCCCGGGGGGTATGCGGATCCTGGTACAGGTGGTCGATCCTCTGGGTATTGAATGTCGATGCTCGGCGGACGACGCCGTGGACGTGGTAACCCTTCTTGAGCAGCAGCTCCGTGAGATAAGAGCCATCCTGGCCGGTGATGCCGGTGATGAGAGCTTTCTTTACGGTCACACGCGCTCCTGGCGGTTGAGTTCGGGTAGGTTTGTGAAGTCCGTCCGCCGATGGCAGAGGCCGATACCTCCTACGGAGGACGTATGAGACTCGCACGCGATTTCTGTCCACTGTGACGATTAGTTGTCCATTCCCCTCTGTGAAGTCCGGGTCATTTAGACAAGTAGATCTCGGTAGACGTCCATCGTCTGTTGAACGGTTCTGCTCCAAGGGAACATCTTTGCTCGCTGACGCCCCCTTCTTTCGAACTCCTTGCGCGTCGTGGCATCGAGCAGACGGCTGATCGCGTGAACGACAGCTTCGAGCTCACTTGGGTCGAAGAGAAGTGCCGCGTCGCCGACGACTTCTGGAAGAGAAGAGGTCCTGGCGGCCACCACAGGAACCCCTCGAGCCATTGCCTCGAGGGGAGGCAGCCCAAATCCTTCGTAGAGCGACGGGTATACGAGAGCCACAGCACGCTGGTAGATGCGGTTGAGAGTTTCGTCGTCGGCCTGCACGAATTCCACGCGATGCCATAGCCGACGGTTCTTCAACAGCTGTGTTTCCTCCTGCGTCGGGGCTCCCCCTCCGCAGCAGATCAATCGTAGGTCCGACAGTTCACGCGCACAGAGGGCTTCCACGACGATCGACCAGTTCTTGTAACGGTCCCTGGTCCCCACGTACAGCAGGTAGTCTTCGGGGTTCTTCCTTTCCTGCTGCGCCGGGACGTGCGTGCCGAGATGGATCACAGTGATCTTGCTGCGCGGCACGTGCAGCAGGGACACCATGTCGTCGGCAGTGGCATTCGAGATGGCAATGAGTCTATCGGCCCGATGAGCCCAGAAGCGCTGCCGATCGACGATGTCATTAGGGGGGAAGAGATGTGCGTATCTGAGATGGATCAAGTCGTAGAACGTGCACACGTGCGGATGTCTGCCCGGAATCGGATGCGCCGTATAGTACGTAGGATGAACAATCTGGCGTCCTCGCTGGGCCAGCGCATATGCCGTAAAGGCTCCCCTGCTCAAATGGAGTCGCTTACTGCCGGACATTCTTGACAGGGACTTCATACGGTGGCTTGCGATGTACTTGTTGCTGTGAAGTCCACCAAAGATGTCCGCGTCGACACCGCTTTCTCTGAGGCCTGCCTGCAGCTCGGAAAAGTATCGGGTAATTCCGCCGACTCTCTGCATCACGAACATGTCCGGTGAGAACAGTACCCGCACGTATACTCTCTCTCGCGACGCAAGTACGTCTGTTGTCCCCTGGTTGGCTTGTCAAGGGTTACACGACGCGCTGGTACTTTCTGAAGCGAAACCGCCTTTCGGCGTTCAGTGTCCAGCCGAATGGATCACGGATCGGTCATCATAAGAATGATATTCCCTTCTATGGTTTCTGTCGGAAGGTGAGGGATGTGAACGGTACGTTCAGACGTCTTCTCGCACCGCTTGATCGGCAAGGCAGCAGGGTGACGCGCCCGGAACCTCCGCTGCCTTCCTCGAATGCTGCTGGATGGCGTGGGATCATTACAGCCGGGGCGGCAACAATGGGCGCGCGGGGCATTTCCCTACTGGTTAGCCTCGTCATGGTGCCTGCTGTGGCGCGCGAGCTCGGGCCAGGGGAGTTCGGGCTGTGGCTCAACCTCACAACCGCCTACACGACGCTGGCAGTATTCGACTTAGGCGTGGGGCCTGCGGTCATGGGACAGGTCTCGGCAGCCCGTGGCCACGGTGACGGACTGCATATGCGCCGCGTGGTCAGTACAGCTTTTGTGTTTCTGGCGGTCACTGCGCTGGCCCTGATTTTGGTCTCCGGTGCCTTGACCCGTTTCATCGACTGGAGTGGCGTCCTGGGCGTGCAGCACGAGGTGCCCGGTGAACTCGTTCGCCAGCTGGTGTTCGCAGTAACCGCCACCGCGGCTCTGAGTCTTCCCTTCGCCATTGCGGGTCGTGTCTACCAGGCCATTCAACGCAGCCATGTCACGGCACTGAGCACCACGTTGGGAGTTGTACTGCAGGCCGGGACTCTCTTTTGGGTGATGGCGCTGGCGCCCGATCTCCACTACCTCTTCGTCGTGTTCCTCACGACGTCGCTGGCCGCTGGCGTGACGACGACCGTACTCCTGCTCACCCGCTCTGCTCCCGAACTTCGTCCGAGGTGGCGCTATGTCGACCGAGGGATCACTCTTCAACTCGCACGTGAAGGTGTGCAGTTCTTCCTGCTGAATGTGATCGGGATCGTTTCCTTCAGGGCGGACGCCTTTCTCGTCGGGCACTACCTGGGCGCAGCCAGCGTGCCCGCGTATCTACTGCCATTGAACATCTTTGCACTGATCCCTACTTTTACGATGATGTTTCTCACGCCATTGTGGCCGGCTTATCGGGAGGCTTGGGCCCGTGGGGACGGGGCATGGGTGCGCAGTGCGTATGTCCGCTCAGTGGCGTTCGTGACGACAGCGAGCGTGCTGGCCTCTGGTGCCCTGGTTGTCGTCGCCCCTTCGATCCTACGGATGTGGCTGGGTGTCAAGGCTGTTTCCCCATCGACGGGACAACTGGCTGCGCTCGCGTGCTATGCCGTGCTGATGTCCACCAGCAGCGCGGTGGGTGTCTTCCTCAATGGACTCGGAGCGCTGCGTCCACAGCTCTGTTTCGCGTCGGTCATGGCCGTGGTCAATCTTGGGGCATCGATCTGGTCACTGCGGCACATCGGCCTTTCCGGACCACTGTGGGCAACAGTTGTCACACAGACGCTTCTGGGACTTGCCCCCTGCATGATCTATGTCCGCAGACGTCTGAGCGTGTCATAGCCATTACCGGTTGAGCATCGCTCGCGCTGTGACCTTGATATACGGGAAGAAGAGAGAGTACGGAGTCCAAGGCAGCAGGTGGCGCAGACAGAACACTCGCCACGGTCCGAAGGGAAGTTCCCGCTTTGACAACTTCCGTCGGAGTGCCTCCCGCACACCGATGCCGGGCTCTGTCGAGCCGACCAGCGCAGGGTTCAACTCGCACACTCCCGCGTATTCCGGCGCAAGATACACGCCGATTCCTGCTTTTCGGGCGCGGAGGGAAAAATCCCAATCGCCCATGTTGTGGGGGAAGGCCGCGTCGATGTCACCGATCCTGCGATGCACGGACCGAGGAATCAGTACGACGTTCCCGTGGCATGCGTCCACTGCTTGGGGCGTACCTGATGGGTCAAGCAACGACGTGCGCAAGTGGCCGGATCTCCAGGCGATACCCCTCTGGCGTCGCAGCCCTGAGTAGGTCGTCGTCCTGAGTCCCCGGGAGCACATGGCACCTACGACCACCGCAGTCCCCCCGAGCCGGGCTGAAGTCGCAAGCAGCATGGTCAGTGCGGTTTCGTTGAGTGAGACGTCGTCGTTGAGCCACATCTGGTAATCGAACCGGCCGCTCCGCTGTGACGCGATGCGCATCCCTTCACCCCAAAAGACATCAGTACCCACGGATGTGACATCTGCGTCGGGAAACTCGCGGGTGACCGCTGCAACCGTTCCGTCTTCGCTCCCGGCATCCACCAGATGCACCTTCACAGTGACGCCCGGAGGAAGCCCCCGCTGCCGACTGAGGGTTGCCAGCGCGTTGAGGGTCTTGGCCTTCCGGTTGTGGCACGTCATGAGTACCGCGATGTGCACGCCCATCTTGGGTGCTGCCTTCCTGCACTTCTGTGGGTCGTCTCGTCGGCTCGCGAAGTCCTCGCCGGCCGTTGAGCTGCATCGTCGGGCTCGGCCGGTCATCTCGCCGGCTGCATCGGCACGGCCGACAGGGCAGCCGAC
>NZ_JAYWVC010000396.1:0-3944 GCF_036281785.1 Streptomyces chiangmaiensis
GCTCGAACGTTCCCGGGGGCGTGATGCGGGAGGCGAATCGGTAGGCGGTCTCGTAGTCGCCGTGGCTCAGCGCTGCGGCTGTCCCGACCGCGTCTGCCTGCTGGATCAGCAAGCCCACGCCGCGTGGTCGTGACCAGGCCTCGACACGTGCCTGCAGTTCCCGAGCTCGTTCCGCCTCGCCTTTGTGCGCAGCGAGAAGCCCGAGGTCTACACAGAACTGATGAGTGAACAGCTGCAGCCCATGGGCCTTGGTCATCTCGAGGCCACGAAGCCCGGTCTGCTCGGCTTCCTCCCATGCACCTGCGGCGACCTGATCGAGCATGACCAGGTGCAGCATGGTCATGACGTCCGACGTCGCGCCCGAGCTCTGCTCACGGTCGATCATCCGTTCCAGATGCGGCCGGAACACGCGCAGGGCATCGACGTAATGCGCTGACACGGCCAGCCGCGTGATGTCCCACGGCTCGCCGTCCGCCACCAGCGAAATCGCCTCCTCCACGCGCTTGCGAACCCCGGGTCCCCGACGCAGTACGTCGCTGCCCGCGTCGCGGTAGAGAGCCGTCAGTGGGTGCATGCGGCTCGACAACGAGTCCAGGACCTGCTCGGTGCGTTCCCACAGTGCTCGATCACCGGCATATTGACTGACGGCGAGGAGCAGGTTCAGCACTCGAGTGAGCACCTCGTCAGGGCGGTCCTCAACCTGCCGGCGATGAAGGCACTCAGCGGCCTCGACCAAACGCCGGTGCACGGATTCCACGTTGCCGCGCTGATAGAGCTCCACGTATGAGGAAGTGATGACTGCGGCGGAGGACTGGCTCGCCTCGAAGGGGGGTCGGATGAGCCTACGAGTTGCAGAGCTTGGTCGAAGAGCGCGGAGTGCCCGGCGACGAATGCCGCGTCGCCGAGTCGGCGGGAGCGGCGGGCGGTGTGTTCGCTGAGCTCGGCAGCGCGCGTCAGCCAGGCCACTGCCGTAGCCGCTCCGCCCCGCAGCGTTGCCGATCGCGCCGCTGCCTCGAGCTCGGTGGCCACCTCTTCGTCCGGGTCGACCGTGGCTGCAGCCAAGTGTCCGGCGCGTCGCTCGACGTCGTTGTGGTGGCAACGGGCGAGTGCGGAGTGTGCGGCGCGACGCTCGTTCGGCGTCGCCATGTGGACGACGGCGGAGCGCACCAGCGGATGCCGAAAGAAGAGGTTGCCCGAGGTCGGCTCGACGGACACCAGCCCGCGCGCCACCGCCTCATCGACGTTGCGCAACCTGTACCGCATCTCCTGCGAGGCGCCTGCGGAAGAGAGGGAACCGACGCCGTCCAGCGCGCCGCGCAGGAGCTCGAGTTGAACGCTCGGCTCCAAGGCCTCGAGGCGAGGGCGGTACATCTGTTCGAGTCGACGGGACAGGGGGACCCACCACTGCGGTTCGACCGAGTTCGGCAGGGAGAGCTCTCCGTCGCGACGCTCCATACATCGCGGAAGCTCCAGCAGCGCCAGAGGATTGCCCTCCGCATGCTCCAGCACTATGCGGCGCGACTGCGGGTCGAGTTGGGGGTAATGAGTGTCCAACAGCTCCTGAGCGGCGCTGTCGGACAGTGGGCCCAGATGCAGTTCGGGGATCGCAGCGGTGTCGAACCGGGAACCTGAGTCGCAGCGGATCGTGACCACCATCTTCACGGCGCCGGCTGTCAGGCGCCGGCCGATGAACCCGCATACCTCGCTGCTGGGTCCGTCGAACCATTGGGCGTCATCGATCGCGACAAGTACCGGCTTGCGGGAGGAGACTCGGGCCAGTAGGTCGAGGACGGCCGTGCCCAGCGACATCAGCGATGGCGCTGGGCCGGCAACCCGGCCGAGCACGACATCCAGGACCGTGGGGCACTCGTCTTCCGCTCCCGATGTGCGCAGCAGTGGATACAGGAGTTGGTGAAGGCCTGCGAACGGCAGGGCCCACTCCGCCTCCACGCCGACGGCACGCGCGACGACATGCCCCTGCTGTTCCGCCTGACGGACGGCCCATGCGAGCAAGGAACTCTTGCCCAGGCCGGCTTCCCCTCTGATGACGAGGGCCTGGCCCCCGCCTTCCGAAGCCAGTGCCGACAATTGCTGACACTCACGTTCACGCCCGATGCATGATCCATCGAGCTCCGTCATGCGCTACTACCTTCTCTCGCAGAGACCGTTCGGCTCCGACGGCGGGGTCGCGCGACGGGCTCAGGACCCGTTCTCGTACGGGCTGCCCGTGCCAGCCGCCGTGGCCCTGCCTCCCGCTCCGTCATGCCTTCCGGATTGCCGGGCAGGCTCTGCGCGCCGACGTTCGGTGGCGCGAGGACGGGGGGCAGGAGCTGGATCACACGCCACACACGAAGGGGATCCTGACCGCCGACCCAGGATGCGACCGTGCTGTGGACCTCCACCGGCTCGTCATCACTGATGACCGCGGACGCCCATTGGTCAGCCGCGAGACCGACCACGAGCCGACCGCGCTCGGTCCGGCAACCGGCGCACTGCATGCCCTCGAGGCTGATCGCGCCCTCGTCATTGTGGGGCTGTGCATCCGAGGGGAGATCAAGGCCTACCCCGTCTGATGAGGAGTCAGTCGGCCCGTCCCACAGGCCCCTCCCCGAGGCGCGGTCACCTGGACGCATACCCGGTGGCCGGCCGTGATCGGCGAGAGCCGTTTCACCACAATCGTGCGCCGACTCGCCGTCATCGCATTGGTCCGTCGCAAGGCGAACGTGCTCTGCCCCATCGTGTCTGACCAGGGCTCCTATCATGTCCGCGCACAACCTCGTCTTGTTGCATGACGTCGGCATGAGACAGCCACCCCCAGGTGAAACGATTCTCTTAAGGAGGCTAGGAGGTTGCGAACTTCGCCCGGGAGCACTGAGCGATCAGCTCTGCTTATGGCCCGAGTAATGGCGTGTGACATGACTGAAAAGAGCAATGCGGGCCGTGCGATGAGCACGGTCGGGCCGGCGTGGTTGCCGTGCGCCGGCTGGTCATTGCTGGGGACGTGTGCTGCGGTTCTCGGGGTCGCGCTTGCTGCCCGCCCGGCGCTGGACCCACGGCCGGGCGGATGACCTACCGTCCAATATTGGTCGTCGGTACCGGATGGTCTGTCACCTTCGGGACCCGGACGTGGGGAAGGGTGAGGTGGAACCGCCGCCGGACCGTGGGTCAGGGGGCATGCTCGGACGACGCGCGTGAGATCTCGGCCTGATGTATGGCCCACGCCGCGTTCACCAGGCCGACGTGGCTGAAGGTTTGTGGGAAGTTGCCCAGGTGTGAACCGCTGGTGGGATCGATCTCCTCTGCGAGCAGCCCGACGTCATTCAGGTGATCTGCCGCGCGTTCGAAAACCAGCCGGGCGTCGTCGATTCGCCCTGCCAGGGCCAGGGCCTGTGCAAGCCAGAAAGTGCACAGCAGGAATGTGCCTTCGTCGCCGGTCAAGCCGTCGACGCCCGAGCCGGTTCGGTAACGGTAGACAAGCCCACGTGCGTCGACGAGGTTTTCCGTGATGGCGTCGATGGTTGACAGCACGCGGGGGTCATCGGCCGGCAGGAACCCGACTATCGGGATCATCAAAGCCGCCGAGTCCAGATGGGCGGCGCCGAAGTATTGGGTGAACGCCTTGGTCTCCGAGTTCCATCCTTGCGCGAGGATGGCTTCCCTGATCTTTTCGGCCGTTGCCGCCCAGTGGCTTTCACGGTGTCCCGCATGCAACTGATCGGCCATGGCCACAGCCCTGTCAAGTGCTACCCAGCACATGAGCTTCGAGTGCAAGAAGTGTCTCGGTTTGCCGCGAACTTCCCAGATTCCATGGTCGGGTTTCTCCCAATCGCGTGCCGCCGCATCGGCGACGTCGGCCAGAAAGTCGCGTGTCGAGGGGGACAGAGTCCCGAGCTGTTTGCGCAACTGGTGGGCGGCGTGCAGTAGTTCGCCATTGACGTCGAGTT
>NZ_JAYWVC010000397.1:0-3919 GCF_036281785.1 Streptomyces chiangmaiensis
TGGACCTACCCCCACACGAGCCCCGGTCGGCCGCCGATATCGCAGGAGACGCGGGAGCTGATCCTGCGTCTCGCGCGGGAGAACCCGCTGTGGGGACACCGCAGAGTGCAGGGAGAGCTGGCCCGGTTGGGCATCACGGTCTGCGCCGCCACCGTCCGGTCAGTACTGCGGCAGGGCAACATTCCGCCCGCGCCCCAGCGGGCTCACGACGCCTGGGCCTCCTTCCTACGCGCCCAGGCTTCCGGACTGCCGGCCTGCGACTTCTTCCATATGGATACCGCGTTCTGCCAGCGGCTGTACGTGCTGTTCGTCATGGAAGTCGCAACGCGCCCAGTGCACGTCCTCGGCATCAGCGCGCACCCGAACCAGGACTGGGTGACCCAGCAGGTGAGGAACTTGATGATGGACCTCGAAGACCAGGTGGACCGGTTCCGGTTCTTCCTGCGCGACCGGGACGGGAAGTTCTCCGACGCCTTCGACGCCGTGCTCGCCGACGCGGGCGTGCAGGTGCTACTTTCCCCGCCGAGATCGCCGAAGGCAAACGCCTTCGCGGAACGCTGGGTCGGCACCGTCCGCCGCGAGTGCATCGACCGCCTACTCATCATGAACGAACGGCACCTGCGCACCGTCCTGAACACCTACACCGACCACTACAACCGGCACCGCCTTCACCAATCCCTCCACCAACGATCTCCCCAAGCCTCGGAGACCGGCCAGACGGCACCTGCCATCCCCTTCGAGGGCCGCGTCCGCCGCACTCAACTACTCGGCGGCCTCATCAACGAGTACCACCAGGCAGCCTGACGACAGGCAGACAAACGGCCTGATCAGCAGCCCGAACCAGGGTTTTCACGCGGGACAGGACCGGGGACCGCAGATTGGCGACCGGGCAGCAGATTGCGGAGCTCTGGCGAGGCCAGGAGGCCGGTGAGTGGCCACGAGGCGGGCACGCACACGCGACCGCTGACCATGTCGTCGTGCACGTGCGGAGGACTGGACACGAACCACCGCAAGGCCGTGCTGGATAACGTGGTGCTGCCCCTGGTGGCGGACCACCAGGGGCAGCTGATTCAAGGCAGCGGCACGGGGTCCGTGCCGTGCCGGTCACTCGTAGCCGAGGACCTTGAAGTCCTTGCTGACAAAGACGTGGTGCGGCCAGTTGATGCTGATGTTGTGGACCTCGTACTGGCCGTTGTTCAGCTCCACCACGCGGTCCACGATGCCTCCGGGGACGACGGCCTGGGCGGCCTTGGTGGCCTTGTACGCCGTCGTTCCGCTGACGATCGTGCCCTCACCCTCGGTGTAGTTGGGGATCTGGCCGACCGACTTGACGGGCGACGGCGTCCCCTGCTGGAAGGCGATCACGCCGGCCGCTTCGGCCGCCGCGGCCCCGCCGTCCCCGCCGGGCTGGACGTCGACACGGGTGGCCGTGATGGTCGCGCTGTCGACCACGCCCAGGACGAGGACGCTCTTGCCCTTCTCGACGGTCTTCGCCGACGTGTCGTGGCCGTTGATCGTGTAGGCGGTCGTGGACGTCTCGTCGACGGTCACCTCGACACCCGTGGCGGTGGAGAAGGTGAAGCCCGAGTCGGAGGTGGAGTCGACGATGCCGGTCGCGCCACCGTCGGACGGGGCGGACCGGGCACCGCCGCCGGACGGGGACGGGGACACCGTGGCGGCGGTCGGGGTGGTCGCCGAAGCCGTGCCGAGACCGGCGACTCCGGCCAACGCGCAGGTGAGCCCGGCGGCTACGATCCAAGCGCCTTTCTTCTTCGACAGCCGGCGCAGCGCGCTCCCTCGGCGTGCGTGCGTGGCCACGGTCCCCGGGTTTGCCCCGGCAGGCGACTGGCTTGTCGGGTAGTTGTCGTTCATGCGGCTACTCCTCGTTGAGTGACGAACAACGCAGAGATTGCTGGTCGGTCATGTGCAGGTGCTTTTGTTTACCTGTGATCAAGCTGGGTGATCCGCTGCCGCGGAACTCCGGATGAAATGCGTGATCCGGGGCGTTCCAGGACCGTCCGGCCGCAGTCATCGGGTGTTGCACCAGCCGCTTCACACGACCTCGCCCCGCCGACCAAACGATGATGCCGTTGGTCAATCCGGGGCCCGGCGTGACGTCGGCCTTCACGACCTGGGTGTGGTCGTGAAGGCCGACGTTGTCCCTCCCGGGACACCCCGTAGCCGTGTAGCACCTCGACCGGCAGGCCGAGCTGCTGCAGCGTCGGTGGGCTCAATCCCCCACAGCGGCCGGCCGAACCAGGTCCTGATCTGCTCCAGGTGCCCGACGTCCCCGCGGATGGTGCCGTCGAAGAATCCCCTGGCCACGAGGAGGGTCTCAGCGAGGCTCAGAGGAACCTGCGGGATGTCGCACAGACGGGCAGCAACGGACCGCCGTCGTCGCCGGGCTGGTGCAGGCCCCGGGAGGTGATGCGGAGATCGCGGCCTGACGAGCAGCAGGCTCCAAGCATCGAAACCCAAACCAGATCTGGGCTTGTTTGATCAAGCTACGGACAGCCACACTCGCGAAAGCACGAGGTTAGCGGACGGTGACGGTCACGGCGTTGGACGCGGTCGTGCCGTCCACGGCGCGCAGGACCTCCGTGCCCTTGTGCTTGAACTCGTCGGTGAGCTTGTATGCGCTCCTCTTGACGGTGGTGGTCGCGGGCAGCGACACCCACTTGGCGCCGTCCTTCACCTGGAGCGTGACCGTGCCGCCGTCCTTCAGGCCAGCGGTCCGGCCGGTGAAGGTGATGCTCTGGCCCGGCTTGGCGTGGGTGGTGCTCGCGGAGAGAGTGATGGACGCCTTCGGCTTCGGCGCCTTGGCCGGGGCGGCGACGGCGGCCGTCGCGCCGCCTACGACGAGGGCGGCAGAGACGAGGGAAACGGCGACTGCACGAGCCTTCATAGCAAACTCCTTGGTCAAGAATGATTTTCGACAAGGGTCCTTTGAATTCCCCGTCCAATAAGTGAGAGAAAACCGGAAACCCTCGGGGCCTTGCCGTACGGCGGGCCCGACTATACAGACGTGACCTGAGAACTTGCAGTTCCACTGCCCGCCGAATCCCTGGAATTAACGGCACAGTCACAGAAAAGGTGCCATATACAAGCACTCTGATCTGCGATTATTAGAAAGACCTGTGGAAATAGCCCGGCAACGACATGGATGTACCCCGCACCCTGTGAGTGCGGGGCACCTGCGCTGCAAGCATTTCGAGGGGCCCGGTCACAGTCCGGCCCCCTCGGCTTCCCCTACGTGCCGGACCTCCGGTGATCCCCCTCCGGAAGCCAGCCCCGGGACTGGGGCAAGAGCCACGGACGATCAGTACGGCGATCACACACGGTCACCAGCAGGCCAGACGCCACGAGGAACTGGCGACGGTTGAATAGACGCGCCCACCAGTACCAAGGCCGCAGTGAGCGCCTTGCGCGCAGCGCTCGCCGCGCTGGCAGCGCGGAGGCGGTGCCTGTGGACGCAGCCGAATTGCGCGGCCTGGCCCTCGAACAGTCACCGGTCGGTGCCGGTGCCACCGAGGCAACGCGGCGTGAGCTGAGCGAGTGCACTGTGGCGGACATCGTGCGAGCCGAGGCCACCGAACGACTGCAAGCCGCAACGCAGTTGACTGCACCCGCCCACGCTGACCGCGTCGCCCGGCTCCGCGCGGAGGTCGCTGTGCTGCTTCGCCTTCTCGACGGCTGTGCATGCCGACAACCTACCCCCGTCACCCTACGCGACCTGCGCGTATTCGTGGATGAGGCCGCCGAGGCGGTCCCGCCGGATGACACGCGATGGGCCATCGACGGCAGGCAGTTCGGGCGCGCCGACACGTCAGGGCATCGCTGCCCGAGTGATCGGTGAGGTCGATGTTCGTTGTGGTGGTCGGCATACTCGTCGACGACGAGGCGCAGATGTGGTTCGCCT
>NZ_JAYWVC010000398.1:0-3901 GCF_036281785.1 Streptomyces chiangmaiensis
GGCGAACCTGCGGGCCTACCGGGCACGGCAGCGAGCCCAGAACGCACCGTAGACAGGACACCGCGCGCACGGGAGGGTGGACCACACCCAGCGACACGAAGCCGCCTCAGCCCAGGTAGAGGTCCCTTCGCGCGGCCACGAACGCCTCGACGGTCTGGGCAGGTACGCCGGTCACGCGCTCCACGTCGTCGGAGACACGGTCGTAGCGGTTGTCTTGATGCAGTCGGCACATCACGGCGATGTGCTGTTCGATGTGCTGCGGCAGACCCACTTTGGCGAGCACCTCGGCCCGCCACTGGTCCAGCGGCACGTCCACGTAGGTCACCGGCCGCCCGAGTGCCCGAGCGAACTCCCCTGCCATCTCCGTCATGTCGACCGTGCGCGGTCCGGTCAGCTCGTAGACGTTCCCGATATGGGGAACCGGGTCGCGGAGCACAGTGGCGACCACGCGGGCGACGTCGTCCACCGAGACGGGCGACGTGCGACCGGTACCGAACGGCAGCGCAATCGTGCCGTTCATCCGGATCGACCGCGCCGGCAGCGTCGTGAAGAGCGGATTGTCCAGGAACGACGTCGGCCGGATGTGTATCACCGGCAGGCCCGACCAGTTCAGTACCTGCTCCGCCAGCCAGTGCAGCCGCTGCTGGTGCGACTCCGCCGTGCTGGTGGCGGTCATCTGCGACACCGTCATCTGCGACATGCCGATCAGGCCGTCCAGTCGGCCGTGTTCACGTGCGACGGTGGCCACCACGGTCGCCGCCAGCAGGTGATCGGGTGACACGGGCATCGCGAAATACATCCGCCCGACACCCTCCAGCGCGGCCGCGACGCTCTCGGGCCGGGTCAGATCACCCAGGACCACCTCCGCGCCGAGCGCACGCAACGCAGCCGCACGATCGTCGTCGCGGCGGACCATCGCACGCACGGGCACGTCCTGCTCGCGCAACCGCTCGAGGACAGTGCGGCCCACGCCACCTGCGCCGGCGACGAGAACAAGGTTGCTGGCAGCCATCGGTCGATCTCCTTCGGAGTACTTGAATAGTTGAGCGAGCAGTCGAGCGCTTGAGTGAGATGTGAACCCACGCGACGTACGGCCAGGCAGGGATGTGCCGCCCGAACCGCCGACCATTCCCGGACGGGCCCGCGGCGGTCGGCCGGCAAGCGGCCTGCACAGGCACCCACGGGCAGTTAAGAGCATATGCGCGTATATGCAGAACGGCAAGGCCGGACTCCCGGCCGCACCCGAGAAAACCCCTGCCCCGTCGCACGTGAGCGACGGGGCAGCTCAACCTGTACTCGCGACTGAGGGAGCCCTTCTGTGACGAGGAGCAGCGCAGTCGGAGAACACCGCCGTCGCGACCGGTCCGCACGGATCAGGGGCGCGGACCTGACGGCGGTCCTGGACTGCGCCGCGCGCGGGGCCATCAATCGACTGAACGCCGTGGCGGCAGCGGTCTACCTCCTGGATGAAGACGCCACCGAACTTGCCATGATCCGCTCGGCCCGTGCCGCCGCCCGTTCCTGCGGGCCGCCGGCAATGGTCGACGAGCCGGCCGCACACATGTATGGGACGCTCGGGATCTACCGCGCCCGCCGGCTCACACGAAAGAGCCGCTCACTCGGCCCAAGGCTGGAAGCCGGTGTGGAGGACGGCTTCCAGGGATGCCCGCAGATGCGCCGCGTCGTCCACTCCGAAGCTCTCCTCGAACTGGGCTTGCACACCTTCCCACAGTGGCAGCGCCGCTCTCATGCGCGAGACGCCCTCCGGTGTGACCGTGACGATCCGGGCGCGGCGGTCGGTCGCCGACGTCTCGACGGTCACCAGTCCCTCCCGCGCCAGCGGCTTCAGGTTGGAGGCCATCGTCGTGCGGTCCATGGCGATCACGTCGGCGAGCGCGGTGATCGTCATTTCTCCATGCGCGCTGAGCTGCTGCAGGATGCTGAACTGCGTCCCACGAAGGCCGACGGACGCCAGGGCCTTGTCGTACGTCGCACCGATATACCGGGCCGCCTTGCGCAGTGCCAGGTTGTTGCACGTGTCCTCACGGTTCGTGGGCGTAGGGGTCATGGTCTCCTCCAGAGCTTCCATCCCCATCATACGAGCAGCTGCTCGCAAACATGAAGACGTGGCCCTGCCACCCGCGAAACATGCTGGACCTGCGGGTTTGACCGAGAGTGGCACCTCGTTGCCCTTACGTGACCACGAGGCCGGGGGCCTGGAGGTGGCGCGGCCTCCGGCCGAGACGGCGCCCCTACGCCGTGACTCAGGGACGCGCAATGCCCCAGAGTCGGTTGTCCGGCACATGCTCCAGGGTGCCGACGAGGTGGCCGACGCGGATCTGCGCGTCACGGTGCCGGTGAGCATGGCGCAGATAGGTCGTCGCGTACGGGCGGGTGCAGTCCGTGGTCGAACCGTTGACCAGGAACCCGTCGGCCGCGGTCGCGGGTGAGTTCGCGGGGCGCGTCGGCCGTACCGGATTCCTGAGAGAGTCCCCTCGACCACGGCCCCACCGCCGGCACCCCCGACCGGCCACCGGATGGGTGGTGCCACGGCCGGCGGACGCGAACACGGCCTGTGCCATGGAGCCGGCCGCATCCTTCTCGGCACCCGGGCTCTTGTCCGGCCGAACGGCGAGGGATCAGCAGCGCACCTCACCGCGTTCGCGTAGTGCCGTGACCCCATGGCGCCGGGTCGTTCAGACCGTGAGTGCGAGGGGGCGTCCACTGAAGCGGACGCCCCCTTGCGCTGCGGATTCAATCCTTCCGACTGTTTCGCCCTCGAGCCTCCTTGAAGCACCGCACGTGCTCGCCTGGCACCACCTGCCTGACGAGCTGGGCTCGTTCCTGATCTGGGGCACGGCGCTGACGGCCTGTTGGACGCTCCGTTCAAGGGACCCGATATCGTGCACCGACGCGAGCACACAGGAGGACAGATGGCCGGCCGACCCGATGTCGCGGCACTCCAGCGCATCCTGCACAACGAATGGGGCGCGAACGAACACGTGGACTGGGCGGCAGCCGCGGCCCGCTTGGGCTCTTCACTCCCTGCCGACTATCGGCACTTCATGGCTGTCTACGGTGGTGGCTGCATCGATGACCTGATCGTCCTCCCGCCCCTGCCGACCGGAAACGGCTGGCAGGCATCGATCTCCGGTCACAAAGGGGGATTCCGAGAGCTGTGGGCCATGGAGGGCGGTGTGCCCGGAGTTGATCTGGGCGCTGACCGAGTCCTGCCCTGGGGCAGTGGATGCAACGCAAACGAAATGGGCTGGCTGATGGCCGGCCCGGATCCGGACCAGTGGCCCGTGATCGTCTGGAGGCGGCACGGCGAGCCGCGCTGGGCGCTGTTCGACTGTGGCATGGCCGAGTTCCTCCGGCGGCTCATGACCGCCGGCTTCGACGAATGCCCGCTCAGCGACCTCTCGTTGTGGGGACGAGTAGGGACCTTCGTCCACCATGAGGAGCAGGAACGCCGCTTTCACGCCGGCCTGGACCCGATGACCGGGGAACCGGACCCCTACGCGGGCATGTTCGACTGACGGACGGCAGGCTCGTCACTCGAAGAGACAGGCCCTGGCGGACCACCGCCCGCCCAGGTGGGCATCGCGCTGCCTCCTGACTGCCCCGCGGTGCAGGTCGGCCCTGGGATCGCCTCGCCACGCCTGGTGTGACTCCGGCCTCTCGAGCCTCGTGGATGCACCCATTTCGACTCCCAAGTCCGCACCGGGGAAGCCGAGTTGCACGCGATTCCGCGCACATGGCCGTCGCGGCACAGGTCGGCTGCAGCATCTGCGACGTGGTTGCGCAGCCGCGAGGAATACGTCGGCGAGCGGCACCCCGTGCCAGTTCACCGCATTCCCGCCACAAGGCCGGACGGGTTCCCGGAGTGCCGACTCGGCTC
>NZ_JAYWVC010000399.1:0-3897 GCF_036281785.1 Streptomyces chiangmaiensis
CCCGGCCGGCGGGGTTCGTCTTGGGCTCGGGCTTTTCGCCCTGCGCCTTTCGACATTCACTACGTTAGCTGATTCCTGCCGCAACTCATAATCGAGTTCGCGAGTTCGAATTCGGGCATGCGGGCATGCCGAAGTCGCCCAGTAATGGGAATCACATGAGTAGTGGGGTGGCCGCTTCCGGCTGCAGGCTTGACGCCGTACCCGGTTCAAGCGGCTCGGGCTACATTACGCATCCTCCACGGACGCGTCAACTTCGGCGACGCCGAGGCGTGTGGGCCCGATAGGGGCTCAGCGTCGGGTCGTTGGCGATCCAGAAGCGCCACGGGTGGACGCCTCCGTCACCGGCGACACCCGTACGCGGACCACTGCGTACCTGGTCGGAGGGCACCGGGGTGCCGGTGAGGGCACGCAACGGCGTCTCTCCCCCGGGCGCACGCGTCCGTGCCGTCGAGGGCCCGGCCGACGCCCAGAGCCGTGGCCAGACGTGCTGGGCCTTTGGCCAGTTCCTTGTCGTTCCGGGCCGAGAGTCGACGGGTGCGGGCGAGTTCGGCTCCCTCGGTGATCTCACCGGCCCGTAGCAGTACACCGCTCGCCTGGCGGTCGAGCTGGTTCGTACGGGCCTGGCACTTCGGGCAGTCGTGACGCTCGACCTGTTCGGCTGGGGTGATCTTCTTCGGCATGACCCGACCGGCCAGGAACGCGTCACGCGCCACGCTCGCGAGCGCTCACACATCTTCGGACCCAACTTCCGCGCCGACTCACCGGCAAGGCGCACAGCGGCTCAGGCTCCGGCGGACGGCTTGGCTCTTGGGCTCAGTCGGTACGCCGAGACTGTTGGATCACCGGCGAGGTAGAAGCGGTGCTGCCAGTCGTGGGCTCTGCTCACGCCTACCCGAGGACCAACCCGGATGAGTGCGGCAGGTACTGGCTCACTCTCGGACAGCGTGAGCGAGGCGCCTGTCAGTAGGTCTGTGCCGTTGTGCTCTGCCGTGATGCCGAGCGCCTGGCAGAAGTTCCCCGGACCCCGCGCAAGGCGTGCGCTCTCGACCTTCGCCCCTCGCCGCTTGCGTGCCAGGTCTTCCCCTTCGATCACCCTGCCCGCGCGGATGAGGACGGCCGAGGCGATGCCGTCTGTTCCCGTGACGATGTTGGCGCACCAGTGGAGACCGTGAGACCGGTAGACGTACAGGTGTCCTGCGGGTCCGAACATGACGGCGTTTCGGGGTGTCCTGCCTCGGTAGGCGTGAGAGGCGGGGTCGGCCGTACCCGAGTACGCCTCGGTCTCCGTGATGGTGATACTCACGGTTCCCTCGGGTGTCTCGTGGGTGAGCATGGCACCGAGCAGCTTGGGGGCGACTTCTTCAGCAGGGTGAGCGAGATTCACGACGTTCATGCTTACCGATTCGACATGCCGTAGTAC
The DNA here is from genome assembly GCF_036281785.1 of Streptomyces chiangmaiensis. NCBI lineage: Bacteria > Bacillati > Actinomycetota > Actinomycetes > Kitasatosporales > Streptomycetaceae > Streptomyces > Streptomyces chiangmaiensis. The sequence goes on from NZ_JAYWVC010000399.1 coordinate 1,421, forward strand.
ACGTGTCCGGGCGGACCGAACATCACCTCGTTGCGGGCCGTGCGGCCCCGATACGCGTCGGAGCCGGGATCGTTCGGACCGTCGTAGGCCTCGACCTCCGTCAGGCGCAGTTCGATCGGACCGTCCGGGGTGCTGCGGACGATGAGGCGCCCCAGGAGGTCGGGGGCGACCTCCAGCACAGGCCGGTCGAAGAATCCCCTGGGGAGGGGCGTACGGTCGGGGGTCGCGATCACGGCGTACGAGCGTGGTCCAGACGGGTGCGTGTCACAGGCTGGTCAAGAGTCCTCCCCCTTGGAAGGCTGAGGACACGGAACCGGCCCCCGGCCGGATCGCGTATCTAGAGATCAAGGATCCCCGAACGGGAGGACGCGCGGGAACGCGCGCCTGGGACGGGGCGACGGAACAGGCGTTGCCTGGGAGGGAAGATTCATGGGGTTCAAGCGGCTGCTCGCGAGCATGGGAGCCGGCGGGGCTTCGGTCGAGACGGTGCTGACGGAGGTCAACGTCGTACCGGGCGGCGTCGTCCAGGGCGAGGTACGGATCCAGGGCGGGTCCGTGAACCAGACGATCGAGGGCCTGAACGTCGGTCTGCAGGCCCGGGTGGAGGTCGAGGGGCACGACGACACGGAGTACAAGCAGAACATCGAGTTCACGAAGGTGCGGCTCGGTGGAGCTTTCGAGCTCCAGGCGGGGGCCGTGCACGCCGTTCCGTTCGGGCTCGAGATCCCGTGGGAGACGCCGATCACCATGATCGACGGTCAGGCACTGCGCGCGATGCACATCGGCGTGACGACCGAGCTGGAGATCGCGCGGGCTCTGGACTCCGGTGACCTGGACCCGATCAACGTGCACCCGCTGCCGGCGCAGAAGGCGATCCTGGACGCGTTCATCCAACTGGGGTTCCGCTTCAAGAACGCCGACATGGAGCGCGGCCACATCCGCGGTACGCGTCAGCGGCTGCCGTTCTACCAGGAGATCGAGTTCTTCCCGCCGTCGCAGTACCGGGGTCTCAACCAGGTCGAGCTGAGCTTCGTCGCGGACGAGCACACGATGGACGTCATCCTGGAGATGGACAAGAAGCCGGGCATGTTCAGTGAGGGCAGCGACTCCTACCGCTCCTTCCAGGTCGGTCTGCACGATTTCCACGGCACGGACTGGACCGCCTACCTCCACCAGTGGCTGTCGGAGGTCGGCAGCAAGCGCAGCTGGTTCTAGGCTCTGCACTGGAATCGGTTGATCCACTGACTTGGAGGTGCCGAGGTGACCGAGCCCAAGAGGCGGCCGCTGCCGCATGACTTCCACCCGCCCGTGCCGTCGTTCTCGGTGACGAGCGAGGACGTCGCGCCGGGTGCCACGCTCAAGGACGCTCAGGTCCATGCGGCCGGGAACACCTCGCCGCAGCTGCGCTGGGAAGGCTTCCCGCCGGAGACGAAGAGCTTCGCCGTGACCTGCTACGACCCGGATGCCCCGACGGGGAGCGGGTTCTGGCACTGGGTGCTGTTCGACATCCCGGCCGCGGTGACGGAGCTGCCCGCGGGTGCCGGCGGCGGGAAGTTCGAGGGACTGCCCCAGGGGGCCGTCCACGCGCGCAACGACTACGGGACGAAGGACTTCGGCGGTGCCGCGCCGCCGCCCGGGGACGGGCCGCACCGGTACGTGTTCACGGTGTACGCCGTCGACCAGGAGAAGCTCGGTCCGGATTCGGACGCTTCTCCCGCCGTGGTCGGCTTCAATCTGCGCTTCCACACACTGGCGCGTGCCCAGCTCATCGGTGAGTACGAGAATCCGGCTGCCGGCTGACGTGCGGATCGCAGTCTGACGTTCATTGAACGTTTGCCCGCCTCTGGTCTTGGAAGTGATCGGAGGCGGGCATTTTTTATTGCGTTGTCCATCTCGGCGCGCCCGTCCAGAGTTGATCCAAGCCCGCCAGGGGGTGGGCGGATGCACACGGGAGGTGGGCTGGATGCGTGACACGCTGGTTCTGAACGCGAGCTTCGAACCGCTGTCGACGGTGACGCTGAACCGAGCCGTCGTTCTGGTGCTGCAGGACAAGGCCGTCGTCGAGCAGGCCCACCCCGAACTCCGCATGCGCGGAGCCGACGTGAACATACCCGCGCCCCGGGTCATCAGGCTCTGCCGATACGTACGGGTGCCGTTCCGAAGACAAGCTCCGTGGTCGAGGCGGGGTGTCCTGGTGCGGGACCGGCACAGGTGCGCGTACTGCGGCCGGAGGGCGTCGACCGTGGACCATGTGGTGCCGCGGTCGCAGGGTGGTGCGGACAGCTGGCTCAACACCGTGGCCTCGTGCGCGGAGGACAACCACCGCAAGGCGAACCGTACGCCGGACGAGGCGGGAATGCCCTTGCTCAGGCAGCCGTTCGAGCCGACACCGGCGGACGCGATGCTGCTGGCGCTCGGTCAGGACAACTTCGAGGCGCTGCCGGAGTGGCTGGCGCAGTCTGCTGCCTAGTGTGGCA